>JBGAFY010000188.1:0-3113 GCA_044226975.1 Rhabdochlamydiaceae bacterium | reverse complement strand
AGCGATGACGGCACCATTTGGTCCAGATTTTCTGCTCATTGTAATGGTATGAACTCCAATATGGGCTCCTACATCAATTGCAAGTGAACCTTCTTTGACGTAATGTTTGATGAGCAAATTAATTGTCCCTTCCCAATAGAGCCCTTTTTTGAGGTGGGTTTTTATGCCATCGGGAATATCATCAATGTAAAAGTAGGCTGACAGCTCAGGGACAAAACAAATTTCATACTTGCTTTCATCTAATTCGTATTCGTTATGTAAAAATTGTGGATGGAGTTTGCTTAACGAAAATAAACACAAGATCAATACTGCTTTCTTTGCAATTCTCACAAGTTACCTTCAAAAAAATCATTTTTGACGAATATCGCACTTCCTTCCAGACCTTCTCGATACCAATGCGATAGGAGTGTAAAGCCGGATTGTTCGAGGAATTTTCTTAGTTTCTCGAAAGGAGTTGTGCCGATCCTAAAAGGGAAGAAGTTCGTTTGTACATAGATGGTTGTTATAGTGCTCAATATCTTTGGAGAATTTTTTAGAACTTGAAGTTCAAAACCTTCGACATCCAACCGCAAGAAATCAATATGAGCAATTCTATGCTCTTCACACCAATCATCTAAGACAGCACAGTCAACTTCAATTTGCGGACCATTGAGATTGTTTTTGAGAGCATGAGAAGGCTTAAGCAAGGAGCTAGCATACTCGAGGGATGTGTTTTTCCCGTCTGGCCCGTGACAAACATAGAGGGTGGCTTTGCCTGGGCGTTCACTTAAAGCGAGATTAAAAACATAAACGTTCTTGTAGTGCTTAGTGTTTTTTAGAAGGGTATCAAATGCATGCGGATTGGGTTCAAATGCAATTACAGTGCTTAATGGCCATTTTCTAGCAAATGACTCTGTCTCATTTCCATAACATGCACCTACATGTACAATCATAGGATTGGAAGGGAGGAAGAGGGTGATGAGTTCGAGCCTTTTGTCTTTCCAACCTTCGCAAAACCCTTCGAAGCGATCAGGGAATTCTTCGCCAAACAATAGGGTCGCATACGAGAAAAAATATGCTACGAAGAGTAGGAAGAATCGCATGGACTTATCCACAAAATTGAAATTTTTTTGAACGTGTCTTAGAGACTGTTAACGAAGCCTGAATCCGTTAACAGTCTCTTATATATAAAAAACTGTTAAAAGTTTAATTTTGAAGAGAATATTAAAACAGTTTTTTTATGACAACTCTCGATTTTGTTTTTTGCACTGCCATCGTTTTTCTTTTAATGGGTATCGGCTGTTTTAAATCGAGGAGTATTCAATCTGAGTCTTCCTACCTTTTTGCAGAACGAAAGACTGGGTGGGCCGCTCTCACGGCTACTCTTGTCATGACAGAATTCAATAGTGCGACACTGATCTCTTTTGCATCCCTAGGATATGCAGCAGGGCTATGGGCATTATCTTTACCCCTAATATTTTTGATAGGACTGTTTTTTTATGCTGTCACCGTAGCAGAAAAGTGGAAGGAATATAACGGAGCCTCAGTTGCTGCTTTTTTTAGTAAACAGTATGGGGATAATATCGGGAGGCTGACGAGCCTGTTGCTTCTTATCTCGATGATTGGATTCAGCGGCGCCTATATCAAGTCTTTGGCCTTATTGTTCCAACCTTTGTTTCCCCAAATGTCTCCTTGGTTGCTCAGCGGTATTTTGTTTCTTGTGGTCCTCGCGATGAATTTACGTGGAGGTCTTATTGCAATCATTCGTACAGATATGACTAGTTTTTTGCTTGTGATAGTTTTTTTTCCGATTTTAGCTTTATTTATGTGGAAATCATCAGCTCTGCCTCCTGTCATGGATCGAGCTCAATTTTCTGCAGGTAGCATCTTGCCTCTGCGTTTTGTTTTCTCACTCACAATCTTGACCATGTTCACTTACATCTTAGCTCCTTGGTACGGTCAAAAAATCTTTTCCGCTAAGTCTAAAAAAACTGCATATTGGTCGGTTCTTTCTGCAGCTGTCATTGTATTTTTGCTTTATGGGTGTGCTATTGTCGCGACGGCTTTCTTCCGCTATAGGGGGTATTCTTGTCCTTCATGTGAACAAGCTTTTCCATGCTTGATCGATCGATGTCTTCCTATAGGTGTAAAAGGGGTTGCATATGCTTTGCTATTTGCGACGTCTGCAACGACACTTACTGGAATTTGGAATGCGATGTCAGCGATGTGGATCGCCGACTTTATTAAAAAAGAGGAATCAAGCTATTTGAGGAGTATGCGCGCAACGCTCTATTGCGCTCTTTGTTCTTATTTTGTTGCGAATATTTTTGTCGATAAAGTCTTTGATAAAATTATCTTAGCAAATATTCCAGTTGCAGCGCTTTCGTTTGGTCTGCTCGGCGGCTTCTATTGGAAAAGAGCTTCAAAAGGAGGCGTTGCTCTTAGCATATTAGTGGGTTGTACGTGCGGGGTTGGTTCTTATTGGGTGTATGGTGAATCAGGTGGGTATACATGGTATTGGGCTGCATATGGTATACCTTTGACCTTCATCGCAGGGATGATTGGATCCATTTTTTATCCTATCAAAAGAACCTGAAAATTGACATAAGCTAAATTCAGAGATGGTCTCTAACAAGAGCGTAGTGAATGATAGAGAAAAATTTTCGTAAAACCTATCAAAGGATCTGTGTAGAACCTTTGATATCTCTTCCAGGGCTTGAAAAAATGACCCCGAGCATCATCACTGGGATGGCTTGTGTCATCGGGGTCATGATACTCCCCCTACTAATGTACGGGTGGAATTTATATGCCTTGTTGGCTTTGGCAGTTTCTGGATATTTAGACACCGTCGACGGTTCGTTGGCCCGTCTCAGAGGGCGGACATCATCTAAGGGAGCAGTCTATGATATTGTGAGTGATCGTGTTGTGGAGTTTGCAATCATCTTGGGGTTATTTGCAGTGTATCCTGAGGAAAGAGCTTTACCTGCATTGCTTATGTTAGGAAGCATTTTAATATGCGTGACTTCGTTTTTGATTGTTGGTTTATTTTCTCAAAATCAATCCGAGAAGAGTTTTTACTATAGTCCTGGTCTAATAGAGCGGGCCGAAGCATTTTTGTTCTTTGGAATGATGAT
>JBGAFY010000006.1:0-24479 GCA_044226975.1 Rhabdochlamydiaceae bacterium | reverse complement strand
ACGACTCCCGCCCCGCGGAAGACACCGCTCCAGCCGTATTGGCCAAAAACGCCGGTGTTTTCAGGGATGAAGGGAACGTAATTGTCGGCGTTGATGAAAGCAATCCCACAGACAATAAAAAGTAAAATAACTGCCATTTTAATAAAGACGAGGACGTCGTTGACAATCGCAGCGGTCTTAATACCGACAGCGATCATGATCCCAATGGCTGCGACAATAATCATCGCTGGCAAGTTGATAATTGTTCCGCTTGCCTGCCATCCACCAACTGCGTCATAGAGTAACGGGGAGCTAGCAAATGCAGTGGGAATGGTAATTCCAAAGTCATTCATTAAGCTGGTAAAATAGCCGGACCACCCAACAGCCACGGTCGATGCAGAAAAGAGGTATTCGAGAGTCAGTCCCCAACCGATTATCCATGCAGCAAACTCACCCATGGTGGCATAGGCATAGGAATAAGCACTCCCTGCAATTGGGATAAGAGAGGCAAACTCGGCATAGCAAAGCGCTGCAAAAACGCATATAATAGCAGCGAAAAGAAATGAGAGGATAACTCCTGGGCCTGCAAATTCAGCAGCCGCTTGTCCAGAGATAACGAATATCCCTGCTCCAATGATCGCGCCAATTCCCATGGAAGTTAAATTTAAGGCGCCGAGCGTCCGTTTTAAACCATGGCGAGTATCGGATGCTTCATCGAGAAGAGATTTAATAGACTTTTTTGCAAACAGTCCTTTTTTCATGAAACCTCAGAAAAATAAAAAGATATAATATTGATCGAGCGCTCTATTAATTACAAGGGTGAATCAATATGGATAATTTTTTGATGATTTGAACCTATCTCACTTCAGTCGTTTTTTTTGGTTCGTTAAAATTGAATTATACACACGCTTCTTGTAATTGTCTAATGCGCGATTCCCATTCGCGGATATATTCCAACATTTTCTCTCTTGAAGGCTTGGTCTTTAGCATCTCAAGAGCATTTTTACTGCTTGATAAATGCGCAAGTTTTGCTAAAAGATGCAGATGCCGCTTGTCATTACTGGAGAAAAGGAAAAATAAAGTATGGACCGGTTCTCCATCGAGCGCACCATATTCAATTGGATTCCTTGGGAAAACGACGAAAATGGCGTCGAAAGGACCCTCGAGAAGGAAATCGCGTGTATGGGGAACGGCGATGCCATGATTGAGCGCAGTAGGCATCATTTTCTCTCTGTCGAGCAAAAGGTCTGCTAGAACATCAGCGTCCAAATTTAATTTTGGCGCAGTGACATGCATGACAGAGCGGATCAAATCTTCCTTGGAACTTCCTGGAATGTCATCGTGTACGCCACCTTGATGGATCGCACGATAAAGGCTAAATTGCTGCATCCCACCTTTATGGGCCGAGGGATCGTGCACTTCTTCATCTTGAATATCTATAGGAAGATCATTTTGATTATCGCCAAAGCCAAGGAATTCTTCTTCGCCTGGTTTGAGCTTGCAGCTCAATACCCAATTTTCAATCTCGATGCGGCTGAAACGGTATTGATGATTGAGCCTGTATGCGGGGATCTTACCATCCGCAAGCCATCGTCTGATCGTCGTCTCCGATACATTGAGAAGATCTGCGACGTCTTTAATTTTCAGATCCATGAGCCTGTCCCGGTTTCCAATTTATTCTATTCGATGTCAGCCACACCAAAATCTAGCAAAAAATTTGTGCTTGCCAAATGTTTGGTATAAATGACAGTTAAAGAGCCGTCTTCAATTTAAGCTTTTGTCGATTTTTCGGTTCTTTTGATACGAGTTTTCGGCCCAAATAATCCTAAAACTCGACGAAGCCTTAATTTGAAGGCACTCTCTTAGCATCCTTCAAATGCTGCAATAACATCTTTTGCTGTAATCGCTTTTAAAATTTTTTTTCTTCTCGATTCATCCTTGATCGCATGCGTAATTTTAGACAAGATATTTAAATAGACTGTCTGCTGTTCAGCTGGCCCCCCGATCATAAAGACGATGTGTATGGGAGAACCATCGAGAGAGTTCCATTCAATCCCATCGTTTTTTTTGACGCCGATAGCGAGGAAGAAATTCTTATATCCTTCCATTTTAGCATGCGGTATAGCGACACCAAGCCCAATGCCAGTAGAGACAATCTTTTCACGCTCTGCAATTGCCTGATAGAATGTTTGTCGGTCCTTCAATTTCCCAGCTGACTCTAGAGTATCGATCAAATAATCAATCGCTTCTTCACGCGTTGCAACTTTTAGAAAAACGATAGCTCGTTCATCGAGAAATTCGGAGATCGTTATGGATTCTCCCTTTTTAAACATCTAGTGCACACCTGTGTGGCCAAAACCACCTTCGCCTCTCGTAGATACCGCCAATTTATCCTGAAGCTCAAAAACTGCTTGAACAACAGCTGCCAATACGAGCTGAGCAATCCGCATGCCAGGCGTCACTACAAAGGGAGTTTTTCCGTGATTAATTAAAATAACTCCGATCTCGCCGCGATAATCCGAATCAATTGTTCCTGGCGTATTTAAAACAGTGATCTGATTTTTCAATGCAAGGCCACTTCGCGGACGGACTTGGATCTCGTAACCTTCAGGGATCTCTACACGCACTCCAGTAGGGATCAGCGCAGTAGAACCCGGCTCTATAATCAGGTTCTCATTGAGGCGTGCTTTGACATCTGCTCCAGCAGCTCCATTTGATGCATAAGTAGGTAGAGAGTCCTCGGTTGCGAGGATGACGGGAATTACAACGCTACGGGTCATATTATTCTCACTTTACAGTAAGCTCTTCATCAGCAAGGACCATCAGTTCTTTCAAACGCTGAGAGAATTTTCCTAATGGTATTGAAGTGTCAAAACTTTCAGTTGCTTCAAATGAACGATCATTACCTGTTAAAAAATCAACAAAAAAAGACAATTTATCTTTTAATTGATGGCGATTAACAATGCAATCAATCATTCCTTTTTCGATAAGAAATTCCGATCTTTGTGCTTTAGGAGGCAATTTTCTCCCAATGATCTGCTCGACGACGCGAGGGCCTGCAAAACCAATAAGAGCATCTGGCTCAGCCACAATAATATCGCCAAGAGACGCAAATGAAGCTGTGACTCCTCCCGTGGTAGGATTAGTGAGCACAGAAAGATAAGGAAGCTTTAGTTCATGCAATTTTGCAAGAGCAGCGGAGGTCTTTGCCATTTGCATGAGAGAAAAAATAGACTCTTGCATTCTAGCTCCTCCGGAAGCGGAAACAATGATTAGAGGCAGCCGTTCAGAACAAGCATATTCGATCAGTCGAGTGAGCCTTTCACCCACTACAGAGCCCATTGAACCGCCCATAAAACTAAAGTCCAAAACACCTAATGCAAGCTTCTTTCCGTCAAGAGTGCAATGCCCAGTGAGAATTGCTTCATTGCGCCTTGACTTAGCTTGAGCTTCTGCTAACCGTTCGCAATAAGGCTCAGTATCAACAAAGTGTAACGGGTCCATCGGCGCAATGTCCGCGAACATTTCGACAAAAGAGTTATCGTCTGTCAAAAGTTGCACCCTTTGCTCAGCCGTTAAACGATAATGGTAATCGCATTTCGGACAACAATGCTTATTATTTGCCAACTCTTGCGCATGCACCATATCATTGCAGTGAGTGCACTTCACCCATCCGCTATATCCATCTTTTTTTGAAGACTGGATTTTGATTTTTGGCTTAGACCGAGAAAAAAGCCCCATAAACGAACCTATTTCTAATATTCCCACTAAGGTAACAAACTTCACGAATGTCTGCAAGAGATGAAACTACTGTTATTAAGTTTGTTAAAAACTTCATTTGCAATCAAATAAAAAGCATTTAATGCATATTTAAATAAAGTATTTTTTATTACTTATGCAATATTGTAATTGCAGCTATAATTCAATCTCATTAAAAATGGAGTTTTATTATGGCTATAGCTCTCAATCCATCCATAAATTCTGGGACTTCCTTTTACCAATGCCCATATCATCTAGCTCCAAAGTTAGAAGCCTACAAAAATTATATTAGACAACTAGCAAGACAGGCAGGGCATCCTTTGCCTGATTCAATTAATGCTTTTATGACTAATGATCCTACTGAAACGCCCCATGCCGCCAATAATGCAATGTTCTTGCCCGTACTAATGCTTCTCGATAAACAAGACATACCTGAACATCTCCGTTTAAGAAGCCATGATGATCCACGTGTATTCGATGATTCCTACCTAGATGAAGTGATTGACTGGCTTAAGAACTACACAAAGAATCCCAACTTCGATCATTCTTTTATCCAAAAAGAGCTTATTAAAACTTTTTTAAAGCTATTAGTTGATGATGCGAAATCTAAAGACGCCAAAGAATTTATTATTGGCCATGAGCTCGCCCATATCCTACACAAACACGAAGTGACCTATGGGCACGTGTATTGGACGCTACTATTTATTCTCTCTATAGCACTCGTCTGCGCTCTTATACCATTTGGTGCTAGCGTCGCAGCCCTAATGACAGCAGCAAAAGTGAGCGCATGTGGGACGGGCGCCCTATCAGCTATCTCATGGATAGTCATGAGCCGCACTTCAAAGGCCGAAGAAAGAGAAGCTGACATGACGTCCAAAAGGATCACTCAAAAGAATGAAGGGGGGGCTTATTTCTTTGAAGTCATGAGACAACACGGCCTGGCAGCACGCAACAAAAGCCCTAGTTTGGCAAAAAGACTCCTTGCCCGTTTGACGTATGACAGCCAAGGTCACATACGCGCCTTTAAACTGACACATCCTTCAGAAAGCGAAAGGATCGCTTATTTGGAGTCATAAACTTTCCACACTCAGGAATTGGAGGTTCCCCATACCCTGTTGCTATTGGCTATCCCTTCTGAAATCTCTCTTCGACATTTTTCCAGTTCACAATTTTCCAAATATTTTTCATAATCTGCGCGTACGTTCTTGTACTGCAAGTAATAGGCATGTTCCCACACATCAATTCCTAATAGAGGAACAATTCCTTGGGTACTTAAAGGATCTTGATTTGCGCATGTTGAAATGACAAATGCCCTGCCTTTGTTTAGACCTAACATCCCCATCCCGAACCTTGAATGGCTACTGTTTGTTCGCTAAATTTTTCAATAAAGGCATCCAAAGATCCAAAGTCTTTCTGCAAGGCTTGGAGTAAAGGACCTTTTGGAGCCTCGCCTCCGCCCTTTCCAATAGGCGCAAGGTTTGTCCAAAAAATGCTATGATTGATGTGTCCTCCGCCATTGAACTTAATCGCTTGTTGCAGCGCGATCATTGCGGCAAGATCACCTTTTGACCCTGCTTCGTGATATTTTTCTAAAGCTGTATTGACATTGGTTACATAAGCTTGATGGTGCTTCTTATAGTGCAGCTCCATAATTTCTGCAGAGATCACGGGCTCTAAAGCATTAAAATCATATGGGAGTTCAGGAAGTTTATAACCAGTAGATTGATTCATGGCACTCTCCAGTGTTGATATCTAAGAGACTGTTAACGGATTCAGATTCTGTCGAATTTTTTAGGATCTGCATCTTTAATGCAAGATGTTCTCTTGTCACAGGTCCTATGGTCGTAAAACGTGCATGCCTTGGAAAATCTCCAAAGACTTCAAGGAACGCATCTACTGTTGATGGACTTGAAAAAACTATTTCTTCAAATTCGTCTAATTTTGGCAATGGCTCGATACGGTTCACCTGGATATCGTAAATCGGCCATTCTGTTAATTTCCATTTTTGCAAAGCCATCCAGCTTGCAAGTACAGGACGCGCCTTTTTAGAACGGGGCCATAAGAAATGCGGATCTTGAAACTTCTCTTTTTCTAGTAATGCAATAATCCCCTCTTGTGTTTCTTGATTTGCAACAAACTTAGGTGTGACCCCGCAATCTTTTAAACAAGCGGCCGTCGCTTTTCCAATTGCTATCACTTGAGGACATGTCTTGAGTTGGGAAGACAATATTCTAACAGCAGTCTGACTTGTAAAAATCCAATGCGTAAAAGGATCAAAATGCATATTGCAAAGTGGAAGAGGCAGAACGCCGATGATGGGATAGTGCACGATGCGGTTAGGGGAAATAAAGTTTTTTGGATCCAACCCTAGATAGAGTGTCGCCCTCATTTAAAGACCTTCTCTCTTGCGTCAATGCATTCGAATAGTCTTTCCATTTCTAAATCATCTTCTCGAGCAGCGATGGCGAGCTTTCCTTGCAAGGGCGCTGTTTCCCATGGCAACAAGATCCGGTTGCGCCAAGTCAACCCTAGGCGGATAAGTGCAGCTTCAGCCATAACAAGACCATCGACAGTTTTATTATCTAAGAGCTCCAACCTCGTTTGAATGTTGCCCCGTATGTCAACGCATTGTAGATCTAAGCGTAGATCTCTAATCGCCTTTTCTCTTCTTATAGATGAAGTGCCTATACGTGCTCCTTTTGGCAATTGCTCTAGGCTTTCTCCTTCCCTGAATACTAGGCAATCTCTTGCATCAACGCCTTCAGTGATCGCTATAATTTTTAGCCCTTTTGCAATCGGATCAGGCAGGTCTTTAGCGGAATGGATTGCAATGCGGCATTTTCCATCTAGGAGCATTTGATCAATCTCTCGAGTAAAAAAATCTGTTTTCTCCATTTTTCTAAGAGAAGTTGTCAAATCTTTATCACCTTGAGTATCGACCCATGTAACATCAAACATCACATGAGGATGATGGACATGAAGCAATAGAAGAACCTCGGCAACTTGAGCACGGGATAGCGGACTTGAACGAGCGCAAGCCTTAATTGACCAAAGCATTGATCGCCTCTTCGACAACATCGATCGGCACCATCTCCATCTTGTCTAATAAATCCTTGGAGAGCCCTTTGAGGTTCCTTCGAGGTAAGATACAAGTACGGAATCCCATTAACGCCCCTTCACGGATCCGCTGTTCAATGCGAGGGACGCTTCTGAGCTCTCCTCCCAAGCCTACTTCTCCAACAACTAGTGTTTGAGGATCAATTGGACGGTTGCAAAATGATGATGAGATTGCAAGAAGCACTCCGAGATCAATTGCGGGCTCAGAAATTTTCATCCCTCCAGCAACGGAAACAAAAACATCACAGTTATAAATCTGATAACCCATCTTTTTCTCTAATACGGCAAGAAGAAGTCCCAATCGATTTTGATCAAGACCCACAGACTTTCTTGTAGATGTCGCGAATGAAGATGCAGCCACTAATGCCTGTACTTCGACAAGGAATGCTCGAGTCCCCTCTACTGTAGGCACAATTGCAGAGCCAGGAAGATCTTTACGTCTTTCTTCTAAGAACAACGAGGATGGATTTGGGATTTCTCTCAAACCCTCGACTTGCGTCTGAAATACAGCAATCTCATCCGTAGGGCCAAAGCATTTTTCATCGCCCGCAAAAGACAGTAGCCATGTTGTTTGTCCCTTCGAAATCTAATACAGTATCAACTAAGTGTTCTAATACTTTAGGCCCAGCGATCTCTCGGACTTCGTAACATGGCCAATGAGAAAGGTTGAAATCCCCATGCCCTTGGAGATGTGCAAAAATTCTGTGGCGATCTCGCGGACCTGTACTACAGAACCCGGAGCGGAAGGCAATTCACTTTTGTAGAGGATCTGTATGGAATCGGCAATGATGACGTCAGGCTTGACTTGGTCGATTTGATGTTTGATCTGATCAAACACGGTCTCACATAAAAAATAGATCGAATCACTGCGGATGCCCAGCCTTTCAGCACGCAGCGAAGTTTGTTCCACCGATTCTTCTCCACAAACATACAGGACGATTAAGCCTTGCTGGGCCAATTGTTCAGAGACTTGTAGCATCAGGGTCGATTTTCCGATTCCCGGATCTCCTCCAATCAATGTCAAAGATCCTCGGACCAATCCTCCGCCCAACAATCGGTCAAACTCTGTCATTTTCGTCGTGATTCGCGGCTGACCGCCCCGCACGATCTCACTAAGGCGCACTGCCTTTGCAGTTTTGACTTCCTTAGCAGCAAAACGCGGTTTTTGCGTATCGAGCTCGATTTCTTGCGTGAAGCTGTTCCACTCTTTGCATTGAGTGCAACACCCTGTCCATTTTGACTGCTTATGCCCACACTGTTGGCAATACCATACGAGTTTTTGCTTAACCATTTGTCAAGTGACCTCTTGCCTAAGGGTTGGTCGATTTTTGAGTTTATGTAGACAGTCTCCTAGCTTCTCAAGAGGTCTAATGTCTCTATAGCTATTTTTGCTGCCGCTTGCTCTGCTTGTTTTTTTGAGGCCCCAAGCCCTGTTGCTAACACTTGATCCCCAATTGTGACTGACACTGTAAAGATTTTAGCATGATCCGGGCCTTCTTCCTTAAGAACTGTGTAGATTGGCGGCTTATGGTATTTTTTTTGAGAATAGTCCTGAAGCTCCGCTTTCCAGTTGCGCAAAGGCTCAAGAGCGGCAATTTCCAACTCTGTGCGGAATTGGTTTAGGAAAAATGTTTGAGCGGCTTCCATTCCTCCGTCGAGATATATGGCTCCAATCAGGGCCTCAAAAAGATCAGCGAGGATCGTCTCGCGCCCCCGCCCTTCGTTTAGCCTTTCGCCCTTTCCAAGCAGAACATATCCTTCCAGTTTTAACTTGAGGACCCTTCTAGAGCAAGCCCAAGCCTCAACGACATGGGAACGCATAATGGAAAGCTCACCTTCAGTGAGTTGAGGTGACTGGGAAAAAAGGTAGCCTGAGACGATGAGGCCAAGGACAGCATCCCCAAGAAATTCTAATCGTTCATTATGTTCTGTGATAACTTCTCGATTTTCATTGTAATAAGAGCGGTGCACAAAGGCGGAGAAAAGGAGCTCTGGATCTTTGAAAGTGTATCCTAGGAGCCCTTCGATTTCTTCTCTTTTCTCTACCAAATCTTGTTTTTCAATCATGTGTTTAATCCACTGAGGTATTCTCTATACTCTCATAAGCTGGAAAAAATGCCAAAAACAACAATTTAAAGTATTTTTTTACAGAGAGCCTATCTGCGAATTTTGATTGCTCAATATACAGAATAGCCTAAAATACCCTAAAAACAGCTCATATTATAACTCCCATGGCCGACCTTAACCCATTTTTTGCAGACCTCAAGCGTCCCTATGTCTTCCCAATCATCGAGCAAAAGCTAGAAGATTGCAAAAAGCGCTATCCAAATGTGCAGATCTTGAATTTTGGCATTGGCGATATCGCCCTTCCCCTCGCTCCAGCAATTGTCGAAGCGATGGTAAAAGCAACTTTAGAAATGGGCCAGTCTTCCTCTTTGCGCGGTTATGGGCCCTCCGAAGGATACAGTTTTTTGCGCTCGGCGATTGCTGCAAATACGTATCAGAGTCTCAACATTTCCCAAGATGAAATATTTATCTCTGATGGCACCAACAGTGACGTGGCAAACATTCAAGAGCTGTTCCCCTCAAATTGTGCTGTAGGGATTCCTGACCCCACATATCCCGTCTACCTAGACACTAACATTATTGCCGGCAGAGAAAAAAACATCCGTATCCTCCCTTGCACAAAAGAAACTCAATTCGTTCCAAGACCACCCTCAGAACATTGCGATATCGTCTATCTTTGCTCTCCGAACAATCCCACAGGTGAGGCGTTTACACGCGATGAGCTGGCAACTTGGGTCAGTTGGGCACAAGAACATAAAGCAGTTTTAATCCTCGACCATGCCTATGCAGCCTTCGTCACGTCAGACAATGTTCCAAAGAGCATTTATGAAATCCCCGGTGCACATGAAGTGGCCATCGAATGCAAAAGCTTTTCTAAGTCCGCAGGTTTCACAGGACTTCGCTGTGGCTACATGGTCGTGCCTAAAGCCCTGAAAGGGACAGTTGCAGGAGCTCCTATTTCCATCCATTCCCTTTGGGCTAAACGGACAGGAATTAAGAGCAACGGGGTGAGCTATCCTGTTCAAAGAGCGGCAGAAGCCTCACTCTCAGAAGCAGGGAAACAACAGACGGAAGAGCAAGTAGCCCTTTACCTGCGCAACGCCCAAGCCCTAAAGAAAGGTCTGGAAGAAAAAGGGTTTTGTTGTTTTGGCGGAGTAAATAGCCCTTACATATGGTGTGCAGTGCCCAATGGAATGAAATCATGGGATTTCTTTGATTATCTACTAGACACCTGTCAAATTATAAGCGTACCCGGTAGTGGATTTGGGAAACTTGGTGAAGGGTTCATCCGATTTTCCGCATTTCAGTACCGAAGAAAAAATTTCCTTAGCCCTTAAAAGAATCGAGAACATATGCGTTTCGTGCTAGCTTCCGACCACATCAGTTTTTCCAGCAACACCATTGGTTGGAATTAGAAGGTTTTATTGAACTTAAAGAGATCGAATCAGCTCAAGAACATGCTCGCAAGACCATGGCATCTAGGCTTCAAACACGAGAATCAGAACTTTCATTGGTCACCCCCATTTCATTATTCCAAGCTGGACGCGATCTGTTCGCAAGCGATGATTTTTTTAAAAATTAAGCACGCACAAGCGCTATGCCCAATATTTTTCCGAGATCGCACACGTACATCCTATTAAGCTTGCTTGCGACCAATATTTAACGCACTACAGGCAAAGGCCCGCTGCCATATCCGAAAGCAATCAGCCTGAAAGATGCATTTGCTACCAGCCAATCCTGGCGGTTTGCTCGTCTGCTTGAGCACAATGACAGCAATAAGCGGAAGCGGAACCCACCATCCCGGCAACATTGTCGTCTTGCATCCAACAAAGAAATTACCCTTGAATGCTTGGCTACAAGAACCCGGCTTTTCTGCCCTTCTCATTGTATACGGAAACGAGAAGACCCTCTATGTGCACCAAAAGCTCGATCCTCAAACACATGTTTTGAAACGAAACGGTCTTGTCTTTGGTGATCACCTACCCAATGGGACACATCCGATCCTAGTCCATTAGACCTCTTTCCAGAAACTTGCTCTGCTTGGAAAAATCGAAGATTTTTTTGCAGTTTCAAGCGCTGTCGAATTGACATACACGAAGTGTGTAGGCGAGAGTCAGCTCTTGAAGCTGCAAAAAAAGATCGATTTTAACAAGATGGAGTTTCGAAAGAGGTCTATTAGAACAGGCTCTTAGCCCGCTGCAAAAGATCCTCTAAAGACAAGCCATCTAGATAATTCCCAGTAAGGAAAAATCCTCTTCCTTACTTAGCAAGCTCTGTATGGCAGCAATCCGTTTTTTATGCCCCAAGACATACTGCGGGATTGCCTTTTCCATAAAATATGCAGCGGAATACACAGGATCTTGTGAAATATGGACATGCCGCTTGAGCGCTTCTAGTGCAACTGTTTCTGCCTCCTGAAGATTCTTTACTTCTTCGAAACCATCACTGTAAAACGGGTTTGTTGATCCACATCTTGTTCAGGGAAAATATTAGAATCAAAAACAACTCCTAATACTTTCTCATTGCTTTACTAGGCACCAAATACCCAAATCCTTTAGGAGACCTTATCTTTTCATTAAACCCAATATGAACAACATACAGTGAACGGTAAGGGATTTCGCTCAGCAGAATGGCTGCAGCTGGATTTTTCAGTCTTGATCACACGAGATAAGACAAAAGCTGGAAGAGCACTAATGACAGCATCTGCAAGGATATTTCCTTTATTAGTATTAATGGTCCAACGTCCTTTGTCTCTTGTACAACTCATTACTTCTGTATCGAGCATAACTTGAGTTTGAAGCTGTTGTTGCAGTCTTGCGCAGACCGAGCTTAAACCTTCTCTTACAGAAAAAGTATCCTCGCGGCCCTGATCTCTTTGCCTTTGAAAAAAAAGCCTCTTGTCAAACTCCCTTTCTCTAATTCCCACTTTTTTAAAATGGGAAACACGCCTCGACCGAGAGCTCATCTATGCTCCCAGAGTATATCCCTCGTGCGAGAGGATCGATGAGTTTATCAGCAAATTCTGCGTCTATGCGACGGGAAAAAATTCTCTTAAGGTTTCTTCTTTCTGTGTTTCTGGCTTTACGCTCCATTCTTTGAAGAATGCCCAAAGTGAATTTCTTGTGAGAGGAGAATGAGAATTTTTAGAAAACTATCAGGAACTTGCTCAAGGACATCTTTCCAATAAACAAAACGTTTTGAAGATCCAGGATCAGAATCTACAATCTTTTCTTGCATGTGAAGATCATGTATCATCTCAAGCCAAAGAGGTGCTTTGTTCCTTGATAAGGCGCGTGGGCCAGCTTCGAAAAGGAACCCTCCTTCATGACAAGTATGGACCCAACCACCTGTTCGTGCTTGTTTTTCAAGCACGACAATCTCAACATCAGGCTTTAGCTTTTGAAGAAAATAGGCCGAAGCTAGTCCGCTGATTCCTCCACCCAAAATTGCTACTTTCATCTTGCACCTTTATATTAGACCTCTTGCGTAACTAAGGTTCTGTCGATTTTCGAGTTCTTTTGAGCGAATTCTCGATTCATTGGGAAGGGTCAAATCAGCTTACAAGATATTGCCCCTTCCCAATGAATCGAGAATTCGCCAAAATGTCTCGAAAAAATCGACGACCCCTTAGTTACGCAAAAGGTCTATTGACAGTTTATGGATCAGCTAGCAAAAATGCAATTCGCGTCTCTTTGCGCTCAGCGCAGCACTTAATTACGCAAGAGGTTTTATGACAACTCAACAAGAAATCGTCAATTTCCTTCTCGAGCTCCGAGAAGAAATCATCGCACGCTTTGAATCTCTTGAACCAGTAAAGCGCTTTGCACGCTCCCCTTGGAACTATTCGAAAGGCTCAGGCGGAGGAGAAATGGCCGTGCTGCGCGGCGATGTCTTCGAAAAGGCTGCGGTCAACTTTTCTGAAATTCAAGGACCCCAGTTTCCTATGGGAGACGGTCAAGGAGCCTTTTTCGCAACAGGGATTAGCTTGATCACACACATGCACAACCCTCACGCCCCTACAGTGCATATGAACCTGCGCTTTCTATCTACAGAAGATAATTCTTGGTTTGGTGGAGGATACGACCTCACTCCAATGGGATTTCCATATGAAGATGATGCGCTTCATTTTCATGGGATTGCAAAAGAGACTTTAGACAACTTTGCCCCCACTCTTTATTCTTTGTTTGCTGCTCAAGCGCAAGAATACTTTTTTATTCCTCACCGCAATAAAGAAAGAGGCGTTGGGGGAATTTTCTTCGACCACTACAATTCTGGCAATAAAGCGTTAGATTTTAAGTTAGTTCAAGGGATCGGCAACACTTTTCTCGATGCTATTATGCCCATCCTGGAACGTAGGATCAATCTCCCCTATAGCGCTGAAGAGAAAGGGAAACAGCTTGAAATGCGCGGCCATTATGTGGAGTTTAACTTAATTTATGATCGCGGCACTAAATTTGGATTTTCTTCCGGAGGTAATCCTGAAGCTATCCTCTGCTCTTTGCCGCCGCTGGCCAAGTGGTGACAAGCTCAGCTAGCATTTGAACATTGCTAAAGGGTGTTTGGGGCAAGACACCATGACCTAGGTTAAAAATAAACCCAGAGTCCCCTTCCATTGACTGTAGAATGGTGATTGCCTTTTCTTTCAGTTCAGCCTGTGATAATAAGAGGCATTGTGGTGACAAGTTTCCTTGAAGGACAAGATGAGGGAAACTTTGCCGCAAGTCATAAAGAGAGCGTCCATCGTCAACACTCAAAGCTGTTGGGCTCAATAGCGCAAGATCTTGAGCAAAACGACTAGATCCCCGAGTAAAAATAATGACTGGAATTCCACTTGGACTGACAGCATCAATGATCTGTTTCAAGTAAGGATAGCAAAATTCTTCCCGCTCTTTATCACTCATGACATCTGCCCAAGAGTCAAAGATCTGGACCGCATCCACACCCGCTTTGATCTGTAGCAGTAAATATTCCGCTGTCACAGATGCAATCTGTGATAATAGCAGTTTAAATTCTTGGGGATGTTGTTCCATGAGGATTTTAGTGTTTTTTGGATCTCCCCTATGCCCAGAATCGAGTAAATAGGTTGCCACAGTGAAAGGAGCACCGCTAAAGCCCAAAAGCGGTACGTCAAGCTGGGGTTTTGCTAAGCGGATCGCTTCAAAAATATACCCCAAAGTCTCGTACACAGGTTTTTGTGATAATTTATTTCCCTTAATAATCTCATCTAATGAAGCTTGTATCAGGGGGCCTTTTTGATCTGAAAAATGGACATCCCAACCGAAAACTTCTGCAATCAAAGTAATATCTGAAAATAAGATTGCAGCATCTAAAGGGAGAAGTTTAAGAGGCATGCATGTCACTTCAGCGGCTAGTTGCGGTTCATGAAATAATTGCCAAAGCGAATGCTTCTGTCTTAAACGTTGATAATCGGGAATATAACGCCCAGCTTGGCGCATAAGCCAAATGGGCGCTCTCGATTCATTCCGGAAAGCAAGAGCTTCCAACAATAACGGTTTCTTCATGAATGCAATAAACGGTCTAAAATTGAATCCACAGTAAAACCAAACTCATTAGCAAGATCACCTTGTGGGGCAGACTCGCCAAACGTTTCGATGCTGATCGTTATCCCTTCAGGACCGATATATTTGTGCCAGCCAAAGCTCGTTGCAGCTTCAATACTGACCCGAGTTCCAATATCTCCGCCGATGATCATTTTTTTGTACTCATCGCTTTGATTTTCAAAAATCTCCCAGCACGGCATCGACACAACGCGCACTGCTTTCCCCAATTTTTCTAGGGATGCTGCGACATCGATCGCCAAAGAAACCTCAGAGCCCGTTGCAAACAACGTAAACTGCGGCTTAGCTGTTTCCTTTTTTACAATATAAGCTCCTCTACCCATTCCCTGCTCATAAGGAACGTTTGTCCCTTGCAGATCTGGAAGAGATTGTCTTGAGAGAGCGAATGCTGTCGGCCCACGATAACGCAACGCAGCAATCCATCCCATCTTCACTTCCCAGCTGTCTGCTGGACGGATCACTTGGAGGTTAGGGATCGCACGCAATGCAGCGAGCTGTTCGATAGGTTGATGAGTTGGGCCGTCTTCGCCTAAGAAGATCGAATCATGGGTAAAATGATAAATAACGGGCACCTTCGATAAAGCAGCCAGCCGGATCGCATTGCGCATGTAGTCAGAGAATGTCAAAAATGTTCCTACAAATGGCGTGAGCATATCTGTTTCTGCAAGGCCAGTAGCCGCTGCCGCCATCGCAAATTCGCGCACTCCATATTTTATATTTCTTCCTGAGAAATTGCCTGGGGAAATAAGCGGAGATTTCTTGATCATCGTCATATCAGAGCCAGAAAGGTCAGCAGAACCCCCGATCAGTTGCGGAAGGAGATCTGCCAGCGCATTGAGGACCGTTTGAGAAGCCGTTCTTCCAGCAATTGGTGATTTAATTTCTACTTTACGAAGGATCTCTTCGAGATTTTCAGGAAGTTGTTTCTCCACCATCTTCATGAAATCTCTGTGCAGATCAGGATGGGCCTCAGACCAAGCGCGGAACATCTCTTTCCATTTTTGTTCGAGCTGTGCTTCTTTGGGGCGTTTTTGTTCGAAAAAGCCATACACCGCCTGAGGAACATAAAACTCCTCTTCTGGAAGACCGAGCTCTTTTTTCACAAGCTCAACCTCTTCAACTCCTAATGGCGCTCCGTGTGCCTTATGCGTTCCTTGTTTATGGGGGGAGCCTTTACCAATAATCGTGTGCATTTCAATAAAACAAGGTCTTTTCTGATTTGCCCGGATCTCTCCGAACATTTTTTCCATCGCTTCGAAATCATATCCGTCGAGGTCATACACATCCCAACCATATGCCTTGTAACGCATCTTTGTATCTTCAGAACACGACTCAGAGAGATTACCATCTAAAGTGATCTTGTTCGAGTCATGGATCAAAATGAGGTTGTCGAGCTGAAGATGTCCCGCTAGAGAAGACGCCTCTGCCGATATCCCTTCCATAAGGCAGCCATCGCCTGCTAGGCAAAAGACCTTACCAGTAAAAAGTGGGTTTTCAGGTGTGTTGAACTTCGTTGCAAGATATTTTAACCCTAAGGCTTGTCCCACTGCATTCCCTACCCCTTGGCCTAAAGGACCTGTTGTCGCCTCGACGCCATCGGTGATGTGGTATTCAGGATGCCCTGGAGTTTTAGAATGGAGCTGACGGAAACGCTTGATCTCATCCATAGACAAATTAAAGCCCGCCAAATGCAGACAGGAATACAAGAGCATCGAACCATGTCCAGCGGAAAGGACAAAACGGTCTCTATTGAGCCACTTTGGATTTTTAGGATTATGTTTTAACACGCATCCATAGAGGTAAGCGCCGAATTCAGCACAACCCATAGGAAGCCCGGGATGGCCAGAGTTGGCTTTTTGCACCGCCTCCATCGAAAGTTCACGGATTGTAGCGGCAATCTTAGATAGTTGCTTTTTGAGGTCTTGGTCCATGGTGTCCTTTTCTTTCTGTTCAAAGGAAAGGTTTTACCCTGTAGGAAACCATTCTGGCAAGATTAGATTTTCGTAGAAGTGAAAAACTCCGGCTTTCGAGACTATTCTCAAACCAATCTTCTGTCGATTTTCGGGTTCTTTTGAGCCAATTTTCATTTTTATGCCCCCTGCGCTATAAAATGAAAATTGGCCAAAATAATCCCAAAAATCGACCAAGCCTTGGGTTGAGAACAGTCTCTTAAAGGCCGGAGTTTTGAGAGAATTGCGATTATTGAGGGAGGTTAAAATGTTTTTTCACCTCAACAATTGTCGCTGCAATTGCATCTACGCGAGAATTTGTCTTCAAATAACCCTCTAAAATCCAAGATGCGTTTCTATCGATTTTGCTCAGGTTTTCGACCATCTTTGCAAACTCTTGATCAGAACACCCCTTTTCAACAATTTTCTTCATATGTTGCAACTGGATGATCCCTGCAGCACTTCTCAAAAGATTAGAAGCTACTGCGCAAGGAAGCTGGCCTGAGAGGATAAAGTTTTGTCCTGCATTCGGCTTTTCCCAACCTGTGTATTTATCTCGGATATGTTGGGCTGCTTTATCGCAATGGTTGTATACAATTCCATGCATCCAATGAGCGATATTTCCGAATCCTTCTTTCTGCAACTTTTCCCCAGCGACATCTAAGGCAGTAGAGAAAGCCATCCAATTGACGTTAGGTTGAAACAGTAAAGCATTTAAGGAATTAAACGCTTCGAGATGGTCTTCGATTTTTTTCGGAGCTTCTACCGCAACCGCTCGTTCCGGACGGAACAATGGATTGTTGAAAAATTTCTTCGCACCTTCTAGAGCGGCATTCACTGCCTCTAAACGAGTTTTGCCATTCTGAATAAGGCTATCTAAAATTTCAAATCGTTTGTTATCGTCGATTCAGTTTTATCCACATAGGTGCAGATACATCTTTGCCTGTTCCATATCTTCATTACTTGTAGCTAGGATAATCCTAGCTGCAGAACGTGAGCCAATTGCTCGCCTTCTTGAAGCTAATTTTCCTTCTGCAATTAATCTTTCTCCACCCACATGTAATTCTGTATGTTTTTTCTTTTCACAATGGAAGTAAGTGATCCCTTGCAACAAATGCTCGAGATTAGAAAAGCCTTTGCCCCATAGTTTTTGCCCCTCAGATTTCAATGCTTTTGCAAAAGAAGACCAATCTGGGGTTGGTGTCGATACCATATGATTTAACTTGTCAAAGCACGCTTTAATTGATTCTTCTGCATCAACATTTTTGTTATCGGAGATGATTTTTGAAGAAACTACTGCGTTGTTATTATTGTTGTTTGAAACATGGGGTTGAGCCGGCACTGGAATAACAATTTCTGCTTTAGGATTTTGCAAGTCTTTGACTTTTTGTAGCTCCTCTCTTAATTTGTTAAGAAATAAAGCTGTGCCTTTTCCATAAAAGCTATATTTTTCTGGGTTCCGCACACAAAAAGATATTTCAAATTGATCAATTAGTTCGCTAGTTTCTTTGATTTCTTTAGGAACGTCAAGTGTTTTATTAGAATCAATCTCCTTTTTGAGATCCTTTATCAGATTTAATGTTCTAGAATAAAAACCTTTAGCACAATTCAGCGCAGCAAGGTTTTTATTTTTAGCAACCAATTTGTTGTAAATTGCAAAAGCTTTCGTTTCCTCAGGTGTAGGCTTATCAGTTGGAAATGGAACAAATGTATTTTCATATAGCTGAATTCTCTTAGACAACGTTGTCAGCAAACCGTCGATGTTTTTTGGAGGAATCAAATCTGCACTTTTCAAAACTATTTGAACAACTTGCTTAATAGCGCTACAAAGTTCCTTATAAGCTGCATCTTCATCTATCCCAATAGGGTCTTTAAAAACTAATTGATTCGCATCTATGATAAAACTAGAAATTTGATTTGTCATATCTTGCCTTTTTATGATTAATATTAAAATACTCAATAGCGAGTATAGTAAAACTTCTAATTAATTAACAATTAAATGTGTAAATTATTTATAAATAACGTAAATTACAATTACCCTGGAAACAACATCAAAATATTTAAACTTTTTATTATAAAAATTTCTCCATAATTTTGCGGTAAAGCAATTATTAAAAAAACAACTAACCCAAGCGATTTCAAGGCTTTAAAAAGTTAATGTAAAAAATTTAGCACACTGCCACTTATTTTGATGAGCCAGATCTGATAAAGATTTATTTTTATTAGTTGGGTTCTTCCAAAATGCTACCAACCCATTCTGGCCAAAATAGCTGCTCATGATTTCACCTTGACGCCGTTTTTCAAGGGCTACAAACTTAATCAAAATATTTTTAAAATCGTCTTCGACCTTGTTAAAATTGTTTTTATCTTCAAAAAACTGCCAATTTTTCATTGGATTGTTCGTGGCTTCAATTAATCTTTCATACAGTTGTTCAACGCCTTTTAACAGGTCTGTCTTCATACAGTCAGTAGCGGCGCACGAGATATCAAAAGGCTCAGTTCTCTCTAGTGTAAGCTGAACTTCTTTACCAATTAAATCGCATGCTTTTTTAAAAGAATCGTTTCTCCAAACATCTGTAGCCTTAACCATTTGGATTCGATCCCCACTATTTTTTGCCAAATCAATTTGGATCCAATCGATCATGGGGAATTTGATCTCTTGAATTCGCTGAATATTTTCAGGTTTAACATCTAAGAGGAAAAGGTCCTTTAAAGAGCAAATCCCAAATTCTCTAAGCTTATCCAAACTAACCGGCTCTTTGTTATTCCAAACAATTTTGAATTGAGGGCTAGAAATTTCTGAAAGGTAACTGATTACTTCGACTTCACTTTGGCTTATGTTAAATTGCAGTGGAGGAGGATTGTTTTGTTTTAAGGGAACCGAATTTGCGTTTACGCCAAAATTTAGAAAATTCCCACTCATTGGCACATTTGACTTATGATCCGATGAACGCTTCTCAGCGATTAAAATTTAAAGGGAGTTGCTAAGTTTTCTGGTTGATAAAAACTCTTTAAAATACTCATTTCCTTTCCTTTAAGTGTTTCGTAAGCACAATTTAATACGTCTTTGTCCTTCTCTTGAAATTTTCTTCTGTTCTCAGAATAAAAATGTGTGGCTAGTTGCTTCTGCAGATCATCGGTAAGTTTGCTAAATAACTCAGCCATCTCCACCGCGCTAAATGAGCTTAAACATTTGTGCATTCGGCTCAATATTTCTTGATCGTTGTTTTTTACTCCATTTTGGACCACTGGAGCTTGTTCAACAACATCGTTAAATATTTTTTGCATCTTATCTTCAAGAACGCTCTTAATTTGCGTTAAAATAAGCACGCGATCATCGCCAGTAAGGATTTTCCCCCACTCGCCTTCATTTGTAAATGCCAATTCCCCACATTTTTCATGCTCTAAGTTCTTCGCCTTGAACGTGCTTTGGTGCATGTCCCAAACAGTTTTAAAAATACTCGTAAGAGTTTCTGCACTTAAGTCTTTGACACAAGCTTTTAAAGTATCAGCATCGGTCAAACTAAATGAAGAAGTTTGAGCATCCAAAAGGACGTTATTAATAATTTCTGAATCTTTAAAAATCCGCTGAAAATTGTTGGCAATCGTCATATTATAAAACCAGTTGTCATGAGAAATTTAATATATTTTCAATGACTATATAAGATTTTAAATTACACCAAAAGCCTAACAAAAATTTTAAACCTAATTTAGAAACCTATATAAAATAAAGAAAGATCCTTGGGTTGAGAACAGTCTCCCAAACAACCTTTCCCCCTTTTCTTTTCCTTATAAATTTGCTAGTCTTGCTTCAAGCTTATCATAGGAATGTTATGCTATCTCAAGATTTGCGCCGCAGTTTCTTAAAATATTTTAAAGATCGGCACCATGCTGTCATCGCTTCATCGCCTGTCGTTCCCCATGACGATCCTACGCTACTTTTCATCAATGCTGGAATGAACCAGTTTAAAGATGTCTTCTTAGGAAAAAGCGAACGCGATTATAAACGAGCAGCCACAGCGCAAAAGTGCATCCGTGTCGGCGGTAAGCATAACGACCTCGACAATGTGGGCCATACCTCTCGCCACTTGACATTCTTCGAGATGTTGGGAAATTTTTCTTTTGGCGATTATTTCAAAGAAAAAGCAATGGAATACGCGTACGAGGTTGCCACCCAAGTTTACGAGTTTCCTAAAGATAAGATCTGGATCACTGTTTTTGAAAAAGATGATGAAGCATTCAATCTATGGCAAAAATGGATGCCAAAAGAACGCATCGTCCGCTTCGGAGAAAAAGATAATTTTTGGGCGATGGGCGACACAGGACCTTGCGGTCCCTGCTCTGAGCTCTATTACGATCGCGGACCTAAATACGGTTCTGCTACCACTCCTCAAGACGATGTCACCGGTGAAAGATTTATCGAGTTCTGGAACCTTGTTTTTATGCAGTTCAACCGCGATGCATCTGGAGTTTTTTCACCTCTGCCAAAGCAATCAATCGATACGGGATCGGGCCTCGAGCGAGTAGTTGCGCTAAAAATGGGGGTCGATAATGTCTTTGGAACTGATATTTTGCGCAGCCTTATTGCAGAAGTAGAAAACATCTCTGGCAAAAAATATCACCTACAAGATCCTCATGCTGCAGCATTCCATGTGATCGCAGACCATTTGCGTTCACTTTCATTCGCTATTGCTGATGGGGCACAACCGAGCAACGTCGATCGTGGATACGTCTTGCGCAAACTGCTCCGCCGTGCTGTGCGTTACGGACGCGGAATTGGCCTACAAGAACCCTTCCTAGCAAAGGTCCTCCCACGCCTTGTCAACGTGATGGGAGAAGATTACCCTGAACTCCGATCTGCTGAACATCGGATCGCTGAGATCATCACTTTAGAAGAAGAGGCTTTCTTGCGCACATTGCGCAGAGGGGGCAATATTTTAGGCGATGTCATCCAAAAAGCATTGGACTCCCCTTTGAAAGAAATCTCCGGCGAAGAATCTTTCAAGCTAAAAGACACCTATGGGTTTCCTTTGGAAGAGATCATGCTGATCGCAAAAGACACCGGTCTCACCGTCAACTTAGAAGCTTACCAACTCCTAGAAGAGCAAGCGAAAGAGAAATCGCGCGCTGCCCATGTTTCTCATATCCAGACTGTGGAAGAGACAGTTTATAAACACTATGCTGAAACGCACCCTCCTTGTGAGTTTTCTGGATACGATACACTTGAGTCAGAAGGCACAGTTACAGCTCTCTACGTCAATGGTAAAAGCGTCTCAAGCATTAAGCAAGGCGAAGAAGGTGTCATCATATTGAACACCACTCCTTTCTATGCTGAAAAAGGGGGACAAGTTGGAGACCAAGGCAAACTGTACCACAAAGGTGCTGAGTTTTCTGTTCGGGATTGTTTAAATCCTTATCCCGGCGTGATCGTCCATGTGGGACGATGCGAACATGGCGTCTTACAATTAGGCGAACCTGTTATCGCATCTGTCAATGCTGAACGCCGCGGACAAATTGCCAAACACCATACGGCAACCCATTTGCTTCATTGGGCGCTAGCTCAAATTTTAGGCGGACATATCCGCCAAGCGGGATCACTTGTCGAACAGGATCACCTCCGGTTTGATTTTAACCACCACAAGCCTCTTTCAAATGAAGAACTTCGACAAGTTGAGAAGCTCGTGAATGAAAAAATCCGCACAGGCCAACCCGTCGCATCTTACGAGACCTCTTATGAAGAAGTGCAAAAAAAGGGAGATATCAAACAGTTCTTTGGGGACAAGTACGGAGCAAGAGTACGTGTCGTCGATATTGACTTCTCAAAGGAGCTCTGCGGAGGAACCCATGTCACAAATGTCGGCACCATTGGACTATTTAGGATCACTAAAGAAAGCAGTATTGCTGCAGGAGTGCGCCGCATCGAAGCTGCTGTAGGTGCTGATGCAGAAGCATTCATGTACGCCAACGAAGATTACGCCAACCAAGCTGCTGCCCTGTTGAAAACTCCATTAAATAAGCTTGGAGAAAAAATCCAAGCCCTGCAGGAAGAAAGCAAACAGTTGGGCCAACAATTAAAGTCTTATAAGAAACACGCCATCGCCTCTATGGCTCTCGAACTTATGAAACATTTTAGAAACGCCGGCAGTGTTCTCCTTCTTACTGCCATTGTCGATCAAGATGCCGAAGGGATGCAGATGCTGACCGACGAGCTTTTCAAAAAAACACCATCCGCCGTGATCATCCTTGCTGCAAAGAGCGCTGATCGTTGTCAGATCTTTGTCCGTGTTAGTTCTGATCTGGTCCAACGCGGTGTGCATGCGGGCCAGTTGATCAAAGAGATCGGTCCCCTTGTCGGAGGCTCAGGTGGAGGCAAGGCAGATTCTGCTCAAGCTGGAGGTAAAGAACCTTCGGGTATTGACAAAGCATTTAATCATGCCCACAACTTTCTCAGTGGAATTACGGTAAAGACGAACCCTTAATTACGCAAGAGGTCTAGTGGACAAGCTCTTAGAGAGCCCTTCTTTGAAGGGCTTCCATGACAACATCAAAGATTGCCCCTCTCTTTTGGTCGAAGGGCTTTGGGATGCTCCCAAGGCAGCGCTCATTTCTCTGATTGCACGCGCAACAAAGAAAAAGGTCCTTGTCCTCTCAGAAGGAGCGCGCGAACAAAAACTTCTCGATGATTTCAGCTATTTTGGACTAGGTCACATCGACGAATTCCCTTCTTGGGAAACGCTCCCAGGCGAAGAGATCGATCCAAGCTTAGATATCATTGGCAAACGGTTTGAGGTCTTGCACCGCCTTGCAACTGGTGAGCCTTTGGAAGTGATGGTCGCCTCACTACAAGCTGTCTTGCAGCGCCTTCCTTCGCCTGAAAGCTTAAGCCCTTTATGCCACGCGTGGAGAAAAGGGATGACACTGTCATTCAAAGACCTCCCTCAGCTTTTGATATCGCTTGGCTACCGTCGGACAGCAGTTGTCAGCGACAAGGGTGAATTTGCAGTCCGTGGCGGAATTATCGACGTCTTCCCCGTATCTTCATTTGACCCCTACCGTATCGAGTTCTTCGATGACATCATTGATGAGATCCGCACCTTTGATCCCGTTGGACAAAAATCAATTGAAAAAGTCACCAAGCTCTACCTCTTTCCGTCATCTGAAAAAGACGTGCTCCAAAAAGAAAAACATCCCAGTCTCATCTTCGACTACTTAGGAAAAGACACCCTAGTCATCTTTGACGATCTCTTGGCACTCGAAGATAAATATGCTGCTCTAAAAGGTCTTCCCGGCGCCCAATCGCGATTCTTTTGTCCATTTGAAGAGTTCCTGCAGCGCGCACAAAAATACCCATGTCATTATTGGGCTAAAGAACCCTTGGAAGAATTATCGGAAGTTGCAATGACGCGTAGGAAAGGACGCGCTTTTTATACCGGCAAAGATCCCTTCCAGCTTTTGCGCTTTGAAGTTTTCGGAAATAGCATTGACACCAAGCGCTGGTCCCACCCATTCATCGATATTGGCGAATTTTTTTCCCTCTCAACAACACACACTGCTGCCACAGGTGATGAAGTTCTCCAAGCCGTGTCAAAGCTCAAAACTTCCGGCCTCGACCTTCATTTTCTCTGCAATACAGAATCCGAAGAGATCTCTTTAAAAGCGCGCATTTCAAAAAACCATATAGAACTGCCCAAGAAAACGGCATTCGAACGGGGATATCTCTCTAGCGGGCTTGTCGTTTCTGATAGCTCCTTAGCATTATTGCCCATGACGGAACTCACAGGAAGGCTCAAAGTACGGCGGCAAAAATGGCGCAATACATACCACACTCCAGCATCCGAGTTCCATGAGATCAATCCCAGCGACGTCGTCGTCCATTTCAATCATGGTATCGGAAAATTCCTCGGCATTGAAAAGCGCGACAACCACATGGGCGTACCATCCGAGTTCCTCGCAATCGAGTATTCCGATAACAGCAAACTCTACGTGCCTGTTGCTCAGTCACACTTGGTCAGCCGCTATATCGGGGCCT
>JBGAFY010000005.1:0-25780 GCA_044226975.1 Rhabdochlamydiaceae bacterium | reverse complement strand
GAGCAAATTGGACAAAAGGGAAGATCCCCCTTGGCTGATAAACGGAAGATTGGTCCCTTTACTAGGAAGAAGGCTCGATACAACCCCTAAGTTGAGAAACGCCTGAATGCATATAAGGAAAGTTAAGGCAGAGACAATGTAAAATCCTTGCAGGTCACGGCAGGAAAAGGCAATTGAAAATCCGCAGAAGCCAAGCAGCATGTAGAGCAAGATAAGAACTGATATTCCCACAAAACCAAATTCCTCTGCATAGATGGCCGCGATATAATCACTCGGAGCTTCAGGGAGATAATCGAGCTTTTGAAGACTTTGGCCCAATCCCTTGCCCCACACCCCTCCAGAACCAGCTGCAACTTTGGCTTGATGAGGTTGATGCCCTTTTCCTTTTAAGTCTGTCTCTGGATGCAAGTATACACGGATCCGATCAGAAAAATAAGGGGTCTGCGTCGCCGCGATGATTGCAAGCCCAGCTATTGCAGCAAGAGGCACCATCCAATATTTGCGTTTGATCCGCGTTAAAAAAAGGACGACGATCATTGTCACCATGATGATAGCAAAAGTCCCATTGTCCGGTTCGACCAGGATCAAACCTAAGGGCAAGATCAAATAAGCAAGCAGTTTTAAAAAACGTTTAAAATCTAAATCCGCACCATCCCCTTTCAAATGATAGATAAAAAAGGCAGGAATAAAAATTTTAGCAAATTCAGAAGGTTGGAATGACCAACCTCCGATCATGAGCCAACGATGGGCGCCGTTTATTTGAGGGCCGATGCCCGGGACGAAGACAAGAATCAGTAAGACAGTGATGCAGCCTAAGAAGAACGTGCTGAAGCGCAAGATGTTCCGGTAGCCGAGAAACCAGATACCAATGGCAACAGCGGTCCCTAAGACTGCATACAAGATCTGTTTGACAACGGCATGGTGCGTGCTGCGCTTTAAAGAGCGATCTAAGACCTCAGCTGCCGTTGTATCAAAAACCATAATGAGCCCGATCGCAAACAAAAGTGCGACGATTGCGACCAAGCTTAGGACTAGTGCCTCAGTGCGTCTCATTGGATACGTAGTTTATCACCTGGTTTTAGTTTGCGCGCCTTCTCTTCGTTGAGATTGTTCAACTTCAAGAGGTCTTCAACTTTCATTCTATTCTTCACAGCGATCGTCCATGGATTGTCTCCATTTTTCACTGTGTAATATTTTGCATCAGCATTGGCAGAAGGTGTAGCTGCCTTTGCAGTTACATTAGCAGACGATTTTTGTCCGGATGGAACTTTGAGCACTTGACCAATTTTTAACTTCACAGAAGATAAGTTGTTGGCTTTGAGGATCGCATCCACAGTTGTTTTATGCTGACGTGCGATTTTTTCTAGGACGTCCCCTTTTTTTACTGTGACTTCGACGTTCTGTGTCTGTTTATGCTCAGATGCATTCTGATTTACAGAAAGAGCAGAAAATTCATTCGTGGGTGCAGATTCAAACGGTGTAGAAAACACTTTGAGGTCATCTGCAAAATTCATGCTCACTGCTTCTGTACCCGATGGAGTAGATGGGGCTGTTGCAAAAGAATGCATTTCGATTGGAGCAGTTGATGCCATTGGATCAACAGGCTGGGGAATTTGTTGGCGTTTGCAAGGGAATGTCGATAGAGCTATTAGAGTAAAATGGTTGGTTGGCCATTTCGACAGGAAAGACCGTTTCGCAGCTGGCGGATTGGATGCCATTTCTGAGGCTGTGTCATCCGATTTAAGTCCTGTAACAAATAAAACAATCAATAAGCCGGCATTGATCAATGCAGCGACGATAATGACATCTCGGCGGTTCATGATGATCTCCTAGTAATTAATCTCTTAACGAGGTCTTGGAAGACCTCTCCTCTATGCGCGTAATCGCGGAACATATCAAAACTTGAACATCCTGGTGAGAGAGCAATACTACGTGTCCAGGACCAGCTCTTGCAGCAGCAGCACAGCAGACTGAAAATCGGCAGCGAGCTCCAAAGAAAAATACTCTTTGAGCTCTCTACTGATCTTTTCCGCAGCCTGCCCTATGGCCACGATATGGACAATTTTCCCCCTACATTCAGCAGCCCATGGAAGATATGATGCTCCTTTGTCGACGCCTCCTGCAATCAAGACAACTGGTCCAGATACAGCTTTTACGGCGTGGATCGTGGCATCGATGTTCGTTCCTTTGCTGTCGTCATAGAACTTAACACCATCGACTTCCGCGACAAATTCAATTCGGTGCGGAGGCTTTCGGAATGTCTCAAGGGAAGCACAGAACTGCTCAGGTGTGACGCCAAATCTTTTGACAAGGGCCCAAGCTGCTAACGCGTTCTCACAATCGTGCATCCCCATCTGTCTATAATGCAACGGAAAAAAGTATGCAATCTTCCCGTCACAAACAACCTTTTCTTTATCCGTCCACAAATCAGCATCTTGAGAATGCCCAAACGTCTTAAATGAAAGTCCCTTTACAAACTGGGGAAACTGCTGCGGGATACTATCATGGAGAAATAGCTCTCCACCAGATTTTAGATTGCGCGCAATGGAGAGCTTAGTTTGTGCATAATGCTCAAAAGAATCGTAACGGTCGAGATGGTCCGGTGTAATGTTCAATACCACAGCTGCATCTAAGCTAGAAGAGGTCATACATTCCAACTGATACGAGCTTAGCTCAGCGACAACAATCGTTTTATCATCTGGTGCAATGGCATAAACTGCAAGAGGATCGCCGATGTTTCCTAAGGCTTTTGCCTTCATTCCAGAGCTAATTAATATGTGTTCAACAAGATAAGTAACTGTTGTTTTTCCATTCGTCCCAGTGATACCTAGGATAGGGGCCTTCAAATGGCGCAGGGCCAATTCTGCTTCGTCTACGACTTCCACTCCAAGGTTTACTGCAGTTTTGTAAAAAGGGTTGCTCCTAGGAATCCCAGGAGAAATGACGACGAGCTGGCATTGAGAAACAAAACTGGTATCTTCAGGGCCAATGATAGCAACATCCTGTTTATAGACCTTTGGGTTTTTCTCCACGGCAAAGACACGCCATCCATGATGCAATAAAAACTCTGCCGCTGAACAGCCGCTCACCCCTAAGCCAATGATCAGAGCTTGTTTCACGTGTGCCTCATTGCAATTTTAACGATGAAATGGCGATCAAAGCGAACAGTAGTCCCACAATCCAAAAGCGGAGGACGATCTTTGTCTCATGCCATCCTTTGTATTCAAAATGGTGATGGAGTGGAGTACAGAGGAATATCCGTTTTTTATTACGGTATCGAAAACTGACGACTTGCAAAATTACAGAAAATGCTTCCGCGACAAACACGGCACCCACTACAGCAAACAGCAGTTCTCTTCGAAGAAGAATGGCGCTGACACCAAGAACACCGCCAAGGGCAAGAGAGCCAGTATCTCCCATAAACACCTGTGCAGGATAGCCATTGTACCAAAGAAATCCCAGGCAAGCACCAGCAACGCCGCATAAGAAAATAGCAACTTCCCCAATCCCCTCGATGTAGAGGATATTCAAATAGTGAGAGAGATCGACATGGTTTGAAACAAATGGTACCACAGCAAGGACCATAGCCACTGTAAATAGAACATCCGGCCGCAAGGCCGTCTAGCCCATCAGTTAAGTTCACAGCGTTTGAAGAAGCAGTCAAGACAAGTAAGACAAAAACAGCGGCACCGAGCAATCCTATTCCAGAGGCAACGACTACAGGATCTTTGATAAGGAACATAATATCTGCCAATATACTCTTGAGTCGTCAAAGACTCCCTTTGTCAGTATTAGAAGTTGTGAACACTTTAGCAGTTGGAGCGCGCAGGCCACATTTGGAAAGAGCCTCAGATACTTGCGGGACCATAAGATAAAAGACAAAGGACTCCCAAAAGAGTGATCTGAGCCAACATTTTCTTCTTCATGCAAAGTCCTAGGAATTTTTTAAACGAGAGTTTTTCAAAATAGTCATCGCGAAATCCAATCCAGCCCATCCACATCAGGGTCAGGAACAAGATCCACGTAAAACTATACGTCCAGTCCATCCAAAGCATTGAAGAGATAGCAATTGCCCCAATGATCAGAATCCCTCCATCGAAGGAGTGTCTTTCTTCTGATGCAATTCTATGAGCATGGGACAATCTTCGACACGGATCGTCTTGCCCTGTCTTGAGTTCGTAAAGCTTTTTAATACATCGAGGGCCTAAAAGAATCACAATGAGGAGGCTTGTGACCGCAGCGAGGACCATACGTGTCGACACAAAGAAAAACGCTGCCGGTATCCTGTACCCTATTTGGTTTAAGTTCTGGAGCAATAGATAGATCATGCGTCTTCTGCGATCCTCCACAGTTGGAGAGAATTTGATCCTTTCACAAGGACCACATCGCCCGGTCGAGCTAAAGCGTGGACCTTAAGTTTGAGCGCGTCAAAATCGGCATAAAATTCCGCTTGTCCGCCACGCGCATGAAAAAACTCCACCATCCCAGTCGTCTCTATCCCATGACATAACATACAATCAACTCTGGGCAAAGCATATTCAGCCAGCTCACGGTGACAATGTTCCGAGTGCACCCCTAACTCTCGCATACTCCCGAGGACAGCGATCTTCTTTCCTCCTGAACGGGGCAGAGGTAAATTGTTCAGGGCTGCTTTCATGGAATCGAGATTGGCATTGTAATTGTCGTTGATAAACAAGATCCCTTGTCTTTCAATCTTTTCAAATCTGCGTTTATACGCCTTGAGAAACATCAGACGTTCGGCAATGAGTTCCAAGACATGTTGAAAGCTCTGGCCACACAGACTGCTGCTAGGGAATTTTCTACTAAATGAGATTCCACAAAGGGAAGATATAAAGGAGGGCTAAAGCCTCCAGCTTCTTTTACAGTCCAAGCTCCTTCCTCTTTGCTCCAAGTGACTGTAGCTCCCCATTGAGCAGCTTCCTCGCCCATGCCATAGATCATTTTGGGATATGGTTTTGATTCTTTAAAAACAGAGAACTGCTGCGTTTGCGCGCCAAGAATTGCCAAGCGCGTTTGTGGGTGAGAGAGAATTTCTGCTTTTGCAGCAGCAATCCCTTCAACGCCGTTATTAAAATACTCCACATGGGCGAGGCCTATCCGCGTAACAACTGCAATGTCTGGCGGTGCAATTTGGATAAGTTTACCGATATGGCCAGGGCCACTCATGCTCATTTCAAAGACATAAAGGGCTTTTTCACGGGAAGAATTGAGAATGCTGAGAGGGACTCCTACCTGAGAATTAGCATTTCCAGGAGTTTTTACAACAGGAAATCCTCCTTCTAAAAGAGTGGAGATAAACTCTTTCGTCGTCGTTTTTCCCATAGACCCAGTAACGCCGACCACCCCGATCTTATCGCGATTTGCGAACTCTTCTTTTGCCAATTCCTGCAAGGCAACTACCACATCGGGCACCGGAACGAGCGCCATCCCAAATCCTTGTCCCTGATAGTCTTGCGACACCACTGCCATCACAGCGCCCTTCGCTGCCACCTCTTCGAGAAAATCATGGGCGTCCTTCTTTGCTCCTTTAAGGGCAAAAAATACATCTCCTCGTTTGACGTTGCGGCTATCGATGGCAAACCCTTCCGCATTCCCTAGGGCATCGACAGCGCTCCCTAGTTTTCTAGCGATTTCTGTTAGAGCAACTCCCCGCATAACGTCACATTTACCCTTTATCTCTTGTTAGCTAAAATTTACTTTAGAGCGCAAAATTCCTACAAACTCCAAATTTTCTTTTTGAGATTTAGTCATAACATACTGATAATCTGAATCTTGTAAAAGTAAGATTAAAAATAATAAATTCAGTAAGGGATTAATTACAATGAAATTATTAATTTTAATTATTAAAATAAATTTTTAATAATATTGACATTTCCTTAATATTTAGTTATAATAAAGTAAATAATAAAATATAAAAATCAATTAAGGTTAATTATGGCAAACCCTATTTACGTTGATGCAAATGTTCATCTTCCTGCTAATAACCCTCGGAATGTAAATGGCGATGGTGGATTTCTAAATGGAGTACCCAACGCAAGTAATGCCCCTCCACATCCTGTTAATAACGCAAACGACGTTGCCCTATCCATTGTAAAAAACAACCCTCCTTATAAAGAAGGAGATGAAGGATATAAATCTTCTTGGGAGTTTAAACACCAAAACGGCAAAACCTATCGCATTAAAGTGCGCCATGAAGGAGCGTACCAAGCTCTGAAAGAAGGCGATTGGAAAAAGGTCCAAGACTGTGCTCTAAAAATTATTGTTGGACTTGGCGGGCGAGAAGGGATCAAATCAGCCAATCTTTCCTTACAAACGGGCGCATGTAGCTTTACTGACCATGAAGGAAAGCCAGCAAATAAAACTATTGTTTCAACTCCAATCGATCAGACTAACCAACAATCGCAATATTTAAATGTTGGATTTGAAGAATTAAAAGCAGCTGTTCCAGAAGCACTAGTAAACGCCCGCATTGTCGAAATTACCAACAATGAAGGCGGGACTACACAAGCAGACACAGTCGATCGCTTGCGCAGCGGAATAAAGCTAGAGAAGTCTGATATCGAGCATTATTTGGTACACCTCCGAGTCAAACACGCAGCTTCGCCTGCTCAAAACCAACCAGGACGCAAAGCAGCAGACCTCAAAATTGTAAAAGCATTGAAAGACCTCGAAGCAGCACCAACAGCTATCAACAATCAACCTGCACCTGCTCCAACATTATATGACGGCTGGATCAAGCCTTATTTCGATAGAAACCCAAATATTAATACTGATGCTCTTAAAAAAGAGCTCTATTTTGCTGCTGTGATCGAAGGCGAACCTCTCATTACAATCGGCGTTGACTTCGGCAACAAAAAGATCGTTTTCTACGACTCTACAGGTTGTGCTGACAATTCACCTGGTAAAACCCGTTTCGATACTCACACCGCAAAGCTGGAAGCTTTACGAACAGCACTGGATAGAGACTTTGCATACCAAGTTAATAATGCCAACCAAACTTGGGAATTGGTGAAACAAGAAGTTCCACAAAGGACCCAAGCCGAAGCAAACCATGACGCTGTCTGCAATTTGCACTACATTGAAGAGTCATTACAAGGATTAGCGTTCCAACCAGCACATATTCTAGATGCTAATGATTCTTGGACCGCTGTCCGCGAAAAAATGGCCACTGCGATCGACACACCTTCAGCTCCTCAACCAGCCAACCCTGCTCCTAGCGTGCCAGCTCCAACGGGGGTTAAAGGCGCTCTCGGCAATGCTTGGAACAAAGTTAAAGGTGCGTTCGGCAAGGTAAGAGACAAGTTCAGACGAGGTCCTCAGCCTCCTGCAAACCCCTAAATAATCCTTTCCAGACCTTGTAACAAAGGTCTGATGGGTTCCAGATTGACTTCATTATCTTAAATAATCATAATCTCCCTATCTTATTATTCCTTTACCAATGCGGTGGCATCGCCAAGTGGTAAGGCAGAAGCCTGCAAAGCTTCCATTCCCCAGTTCGAATCTGGGTGCCACCTTCTTTATTTAAAGAATCCATGTTTTATATTGTTTGTACGCCGATTGGCAACCTCAGCGATATCTCCCTGCGCGCTTTAGAAGTGTTAAAGCAGGTCCGTTATATCCTATGCGAAGATACCCGCCACAGTTCGATCCTTCTCAACCATTATCAAATTCCCACTCCAACGCGGAGCTTCCACCGCTTCAATGAAAATAAGGCAGAAGATGGGATCCTCAGAGATCTTGAGCAAGGAAATGACATTGCCCTCATCAGCGATGCCGGCACTCCTGGACTTTACGACCCTGGCTACCACCTCATTGCGGCTTGCCGAACAGCAGGACTTCCTCTCACTGTAATCCCAGGCGCAAATGCGGTTATTACAGCCCTCATCGCTTCTGGGTTCAATGCGGAAAGGTTCCAATCTATAGGTTTTTTGCCAAAAGCAGCCAATGCCCTTAATGATGCTCTCAAGGATTATGCCGAGTATCCAGGAACGACGATTGCCTATGAAACTCCCCACCGAATTAGAGAATCCTTAGAAGCAATTGCAGCAATTGACCCTGATTGGGAACTGTGCGTGGCACGCGAAATGACTAAAACCCATGAGGAATTCCATTTTGGTACAGCCCACTCGCTTCTGGCGATCTTTACCGAAAAGCCTCCTAAAGGAGAAATGGTCTTGCTCTTCAAAGAACGCGCTTCAAAAACTGCCTTTTCTGAAGAGCGCGCATTGGCCTGCATGGAATTTTTACAAACCAAGATCGGCCTCTCAAAAAAAGATGCGATGCGCTACACGAGGGACATCCTCGACACCGACCGTCGCACTGTCTATAAAATTATTGAAAACTCCCGCGACACATGAATCTTCTTTGCGCGAAGCGCCCTTGGAGTGCTGCGCTCTGCGCAGCCCTGGATTTGTTTAGAAAAATAAGGGCTGCGCAGAGCGCAGCATTCCAAGGCGCTTCGCGCAAAGAGAAGAAGGTAAAGCGAACCATAAGTTCTTTCCCCTGCCTAAAAAATTAGCAATTGGATTAAAAAACTGCTAAACATTGCGAAATATCGCCAAAGCCTCTATAGTTTCTAAAAAATATGATAGAGGGAGTGATGCACCGGCTTGTCATCGACATTGGGAACTCGCGTTCTTCGGCGGCGGTCTTTCAGAACAATTCTATCTTAGAGCTTTTTGCTGAAGCAACTGCGGTTTTTCCCAGCCCTGCTTTTCAACATTTTCTAAAAAAACATACGCTTGATTCCGCACTCATTGCGTCTGTACAAAGAGCAGCTGGAGAACGGACACAAAAAGCGTTAGAAGATAAGCAATTGAAAGTATTTGTACTGACTCCTGATAAGAGCAAGGTCCGTCTAGATGTTAATGAGCCTCAAGCTGTCGGCGCCGATCGGATAGCAAATTTCTATGGCGCCCTGCATCTTTATCCTGCCAATGACTGCGTCATCATCGATATCGGAACAGCGATCACTGTCGATTATGTGACTGCTGACGGAAGATATTTGGGAGGCTCCATTTTTCCAGGTTTTACTGCTTGCTCCAAAGCACTCAGCCAAGCGACAGACCTTTTAAGCGAAGTGGACCTCGCCAAACCTGAAGACCCCATCGCCAAAACGACAACAACGCAGATCCAAAGCGGCATTTATTATGGTATATTAGGAGCAGTAGAACGGATGGCAGCTGAATGCGTTCATGCATCCCCTTCTCCAGGCTCGGTAAAAATTATAGCGACAGGAGGCTACGTCGATCCCCTACATCCTTTAAACCAAGATGGGATCGTTAGCGATATTCCTGACTTGGTTGATCATTTCGAACCTCACCTCACCTTGATCGGCCTCAATGAAATCCTCAAAGAATTAATAAATTAGGAGTTACTATGTCTTCCACACCACGAGAGCTCATTTTTGAAGAAAGTGCACGCAACAAACTGCGTGAAGGGATAGACAAGCTCGCAGATGTCGTCGGAGTTACTTTAGGACCAAAAGGGCGTAATGTCGGCTTGCAAGCAAGCTGGGGCGCACCGACAATTACTAACGACGGAAATACCATCGTCAAAGATATCGAACTCAAAGACCAGTACGCCAACATGGGCGTCAGCATGGGGAAAGAAGCTGCAAATAAAATGAAAGAAGTCTGCGGCGATGGAACAACATCGACCATTATCCTTCTGTCTGCTCTTGTTAAAGGGGGCGTGAAAAACATCGCTTCGGGAACAAGCCCTATTTTGCTCAAACGAGGAATGGAAAAAGCCCTAGAAGCGATCCTTAAAGAAATCGATGGCTTTGCTATCCCAATAAAAAATGAAAAAGAGATCCTTAACATCGCCGTTGCCTCTGCTTCAGGACATAAAGACATCGGCGAAAATATTGCTGATGCGATCAAAAAAGTGGGGAAACAAGGGGTCATCACTATCGAAGAAGGTAAGACCACTGAAACAACTAAGGAAATGGTCGAAGGGATGCAATTTGACAAAGGGTATGCAAGTCCTTACTTCTGCACAAATGCAGAGACGATGAAAGTCGAAATGAACAACCTTAAGATCTTGATCACGGATAAAAAGATCACTTCTGTTCAAGAGATCCTCCCTCTTCTCAACGCTATTTTCTCAACAGGTGAAGAGCTCTTAATTATCGCAGATGACATCGAAGGGGATGCTCTTTCTACCCTCGTCGTGAACAAGTTACGCGGAACTCTCCGAGTGTGCGCCGTGAAAGCTCCAGGCTTTGGCGACCGCAGAAAAGCTTTGCTGCAAGACCTCGCTGTCTTGACAGGCAGCACTCTTATCTCTGAAGAGACAGGAATTTATCTGAAAGATGCCACAGTCGACATGCTTGGCAGTGCTGAGAAACTCGAAGTGACAAAAGACAAAACGACAATCGTGGGAGGAAGCGGGACCCATGATGCGATCGCAGCTCGCATCAAACAGATCGAGGCTGAGATTGTAATTGCAGAAAATTCATACGACAAAGACAAGCTCGAAGAGCGCAAAGCAAAATTAGGCGGCGGAGTTTGCGTGATCCGCGTCGGCGCGCACTCTGAACCTGAGCTCAAACAAAAAAAACAAATGTACCAGGACAGTCTCAACTCAACACGGGCGGCAATTGAAGAAGGGATTGTTGCAGGCGGCGGCGTGGCACTCTTGCGTGCGAGCAAGGCTGTTGACAAGCTTAAGCTCCCTCGCGACGAAAATGTCGGTGCACAGATCGTTTTGAAAGCATGCGAAGCTCCTTTCCGCCAAATCGTAGACAATTCAGGACAGGACAGCTCTACAGTACTCAATGATGTCTATGCTGCTGCCGCATCTATTGGTTTCAATGCAATGACAGGAAAAATTGAAGACTTGTTACAATCAGGTGTCATTGATCCTGCAAAAGTAGTGAAAAACGCACTTAAGCTTGCTGTAGCCACAGCCGGTATGGTGTTGTTGTCTGAAGTCTTAATTGGCAATGCTCCAGAAGAAACCGAAGAAAAACGCTAATTGAACACAAAACATCCAAATTTAAGGGCGCTCGTCATTCCTGCTAAAGGCATTGGCGATGCGCTCCTTATGATGATCTCAAGCCATCACCTCCGCTCTTGCGGCTATGAAGTTGAGACATTCCACCCCGCATTCCAACAGCTCTCACAATGGTTTCCTGAACACAATTTTTTAGGAGAAGTCCCTTGGGGAGCCCTTCCAAGTTATGACCTGATCATCGTGGAAAATGATAATGGGTGCATTGTCAAAAGATTGACTGCCCTGAGGCCCAAGATCAAACTCTCTATCTTCTATCCCACTTATCAAGCAGCCAAGCACGGAACATTGGACCATTTAGATCGCAATTTTGACCCCACTTTGCCTATGGCAGATAATATTGCTGCAGGAACAGCCACGCTCCTAACTTTGCCACAGATTTCTAAAAATAATGGGTTGAACATCCCCGCTCAGCCTTTGCTATTTCCTAAAAGGGTCATTATCCACCCTTTTAGCAGCCAACCGAAAAAAAATTGGTCTCTGACTAGGTACTTTAAACTTTCGGAAGAACTCCAACAACGAGGCTTTGAACCGCTGTTTGTCATGAGTCAACAGGAATTAGACAAAGAAAAGTTCAGCGGACGTCGCTATCAAGCATTTTCCGACTTAGCGTCTCTTGCAAAAGTTGTGGGTGAATCCGGATTCATGATCGGCAACGATTCTCTTCTTGGGCATTTGGCATCCAATTTGGGACTGCCCACGTTGATTATCGCAGATTGTGCTAAACGGATGCAGCTTTGGAGACCAGGCTGGAAAAAAGGAGAAGTCATTACTCCTCCTCATTGGTTACCCAACTGGAAAGGGTTGCGCATCAAAGAGAACCACTGGCAGCAATTTATTTCTGTGGATGCTGTTCTTCAACGGTTTCAATCTTTGGTCGAACGCAAACACTAAGGATTTGACGGGCCCTTAACAGGGCTGCATCGATATGAGGCTGGATATTTTCATGGCCGATCTCTTTTGACAACCCATATTTATTTAGGCTTTGGTAAGGCTGTCCTTTGACCCCTGACAATACAAGTGTTGTCCCTTGCTTTGCGCATTTATGATGGAACTCTTTAAGCGCATGCATGCCACTTGCATCGATGACCGGCACTTTGCGCATCCGTAAAATGCATACTGAAGGGGGGCTCTCAAGATCATGCAAAATGTTCTTAAAACTATCAGCAATCCCGAAAAAGAGCGGGCCATCGACCTCGTAAACTTCTACTTGAGCAGGGACGTCCTTACGGAAAATTGCATCGATATCCTGCTTTTCTGGCAGCTCCTCTTCCTTAGTCATCTCGACCAATGCAACTTTGGACATCGATGACATCCTCTTGAGGAACAAGAAAGCTGCTAGGACCATACCCACTTCAACAGCAACTGTTAAATCGATCAACACGGTTAAGAAAAATGCTGTCAATAAGATGAAGACATCCCCTATAGGAGCCTTAAACAACCTGCGGAAATGGTGCAGTTCGCTCATGTTCCAAGCGACGATCATGAGCATGGCAGAAAGTGCTGGGATTGGGATTAAACTCACTAGGGAAGAGAAAAAAGTAATTACTAATAAAATTGTCAGTGCATGGACCATACCTGCAAGCGGTGTCTGCGCCCCAGTCTTGACGTTGATTGCTGTCCGAGCAATAGCCCCTGTAGCTGGGATCCCGCCAAAAAACATCGAGGCAATATTGGCAATCCCTTGACCGCATAACTCGACATTCGACTTGTGCCTTCTACCTGTCATCCCATCTGCGATAACAGCTGAGAGAAGAGATTCGACGCCAGCAAGAAAAGCAATTGCGAGCGCATCGGGGAGCAATGCAGAGACCGCGCTGACACTTAAAGTAAACTTGGGAAGTGATGGAACCGGCAGTGAATGGGGTATTTCTCCAAATCGACTTTGGATCGTCTCAACAGGCAGCTGTAAAACAACGCACACAATTGTAGCTACGGCAATGGCACTAATTCCCCAAGGAACTCGAGGGAGCCATTTTCGTATGACAATCATGGTGAGAAGAACACCCAATGCAAAGACACAGGTCAGAACGTCAAACGTGGGCAGAGCATGGAAGATCACTTTCCATTTTCCAATAAAGTCTCCTGGAAGCTGCTCGATTTGAAGCCCGAAAAAATCTTTGATTTGAGAAGAAAAAAGAAGAAAGGCAATCCCGGTTGTGAAACCAATTGTCAAAGGATAGGGAATGTACTTGATCAACGTACCTAAACGGAATATGCCAGCAGCTAAAAGAAGAACTCCTGCGAGAAGGGTCGCATAGACCATTCCTTCATACCCATGCCGTTGAACTGCGTTCCAGACAATAACGATAAAGGCGCTCGTCGGCCCCCCGATCTGTACGCGGCTGCCACCTAAAAACGAAATTAAAAACCCTGCCACAATAGCAGTGTAAAGACCGCGTTCAGGGGACACGCCCGACGCTATCGCAAAAGCCATAGCGAGGGGTATCGAAACAATACCCACAGTCAAGCCCGCAAGCAGGTCCTTTCTGATCTTCAGCCAGGAATAGCCTTCTTGAAGACAAACAAAAAATTTAGGGATATACTGACTAAACATAGTCCCTCATTGAACCTATCTCGATAAAATTTTTTAGTTGAGATAGGTTCTTCCTATTTTTCAGCATACTCCCACAATGTTTACTTTGCTAGGCTCTAATTAATTAACTTGTGATTAATAATTAAAATTATTAATTGATAATAGATACATCATGGAGTTGATAATATGAACCGTTCAAAGAAACCTCTCAGCCGAAATGCTTTAAAAAAAGTGGAAAAGGAAGTGCGCCTTGCACAGTCAAGCAAATACGCCACTCCTTCCGCTGAAGCCAAGACCTTGGAAAAGAAAGCAACCGCTGAACTATACAAAAAACGTAAAAAAATTCCTTCAAAGAGAACAACTCCTGCCGAACACATGCCTCGAACATCTGCGCCAAAGCATACCCTGGTTGAAGGGAAACGTTGGATCCAAACAACTGAAAAACAGACACTTCTATCAGGAAAGCGCTTAACTAAGAGACTTTCCAAAAAGAAAGGATAAAGTTTAAGAGACTCTTAACGGATTCAGATTCTGTCGATTTTTTGGACTGTTAGGCGAATTTTCTTTTGGTTTGTTGGGGTTTATATCAACTTTCGTATATTACCCCCAACAAACCAAAGAAAATTCGCCTAACAGTCCCTAGGGAATTCTCACTTAAACACCTTTTTCCTTAGAGGATAATAATTACCCTCTATAAAATGGAAAGATACATAAAATGAGTACACACTGTGGCTATCAAAATTGCCCATATCTCTGACTTGCATTTCTCCTTTTTGACGTGGAACCCCTTACAGTTCCTATCGAAAAGATGGATTGGAAATTTTAACTTGTTCACTTTGAGGAAAAGGGCTTTCGACCACAGCCAGCTCGATGCTTTGCTCCCAATCATCCGCGACAAAAACATAGGAAATGTCCTTATCTCGGGCGACTTATCCTCAACTTCACTGCCTAAAGAATTCCATCGCGCATCCAATTGGACACAAAACTTGGAAAAAGCGGGATCATCCGTTATTGCCCTGCCAGGAAACCACGACCACTACACGAGACACGCATACAATAAACAGCTTTTTTATCGGTTTTTTCCAAGTGAGCTAAGCCCTAAAGACCCCCTTGACCTTCATTTTAACTTAAGTACCCACAAAGTTTCTTCACGCTTTTTAGGCACTGGTTGGTGGGTTGTTGCTATCGATACTGCATGTTCGACATCTCTGATTTCTGCCCAAGGTGTATTCTCCCCCGAATGCGAGCGTAATTTGCGCACTGTCCTTGAAAAGATCCCCAATAAAGACAAAGTCATCCTCTGCAATCATTTTCCTCTTTTTGACAACGATATTCCTCGAAAAACCTTGATCCATTCACAAGCTTTACGCGATCTGCTCCAAGAGTTTCCAAAAGTCAAAATGTATTTGCACGGACACACACATCGCAGATGTGTAGCTGACCTGCGTTCGAGTGGACTGCCCATTGTGATAGATAGCGGCAGTACTGCCCAAAGCAAAAAAGGGTCCTGGAATTTACTAGAGCTAGACAATAACACCTGCAAGGTCGATGTGTTCGCATGGGATGAAAAGGAAAAAGATTGGCGGCAATCAGAACATCATCTATTCACCTTTTAATTGGAGTGCGATAGGTCCATTTATGCAAAAAGATGAAACAAAACCTCTTCCATGGTATCGCGATGGACTGCGCTTCAAATGCACTGGGTGTGGAGGATGCTGTACTGGAAGTCCAGGGTATGTATGGGTCTCAGATGAAGAGGTCCTTGCCATTGCAGAACATCTCAAAATCTCTCCTGAAGAATTTGTCAAACGCCATTGCCGAATGTTCCGAGGCAAGCTTTCTTTAAAAGAGCGGCCAAAGACTTACGACTGCGTGTTCTTAGATGGCAAACGGTGTTCGATCTATCATCACCGACCAAAACAATGCCGCACTTTTCCTTGGTGGATAGAAAATATCCAATCGGAAGAAAGCTGGAAAGAGGCAGCCTCCTATTGTGAAGGGATCAATCACCCTGATGCTCCTATCGTCCCTTTTGAAGAAATTTCTAGCCAATGCTCTGAATAACTGTTAAAACTGGATTATAGACCTCTAGTTTTTAAGGAAGGTTCATGGCAATGGCAGAACGATTCGAATCTGAGATGCAAAACCGCATCTCTTCGTGGCTTGACGGCCCTTATGATGAACAATCCAAACAAGAAATACGCGCCCTCATGAAAAGCAATCCGGAAGAGCTTGAGGATGCTTTCTATACAGACCTCGTATTTGGAACAGCTGGTCTAAGAGGCCTGATGGGACCGGGTACAAACCGGATGAATATCTACACAATCAGAAAAGCAACGCAGGGCCTAGCCAACTACATATTAAAACAGCCGGCATTCAAAGGCGGACACCGTGTGTTTATCAGCTATGACTCTCGCCACAACTCACTAGAATATGCTAAAGAAGCTGCTCAGGTCCTAGCAGCAAATGAAATCCATGTCTTCCTGACTAAGGAGATCAGGCCAACCCCTTTTGTCTCTTTTGGCTGCCGTATTATGAAATGCATTGCAGCGATCATGATCACAGCATCTCATAACCCCGCAGTATACAACGGTTATAAAGTATATTGGAGCGATGGCGGTCAAGTTGTCCCCCCGCACGATACCGGAATAATGCGCGAAGTACAGCAGATAAGCTCGCTTGAACAAATTAAAATTGGACCATTTGAAACACATCATATTGAGAGAGTTGGCGAAGAACTCGATCAACAATATATTAAAGAGATCCATGCTCTCCAGCTTCACCCTAAGCACAATCGTGAAAGCGGTCAAAAACTCAAAATTTCCTACACAAGCTTGCACGGCACTGGAGTAACCTTAGCACCAAAAGCGCTTTGTGACTGGGGATTTAAAAACTTGCACTTTGTAGAAGAGCAAATAGTTCCCAATGGAGATTTCCCCACTGTAAAATTTCCTAATCCAGAATATCCAGAAGCCTTGAAGCTTGGCATTGATCACATGCGCAAGACAGGCGCCGACATTCTGCTAGCTAACGACCCTGATGCAGACCGTTTGGGCGTTGTGGTGCAACATGATGGACATCCCGTGATACTCACTGGCAATGAAATTGCCTCACTCTGCGTGGACTACATTTGCAGGACGCGTAAAGCAAAAGAAGCTCTGACAAAAAAAGACGCCTTTATCACGACAATCGTGTCCAGTGACCTGATCCCAAAAATTGCTAAAAGCTATCACCTCCATTGTTTTGAGGTATTGACTGGATTCAAATATATTGCTGAAAAAATCCATCAATGGGAACAGACAAGCGAAGGCTTCCACTACCTCTTCGGAGCAGAAGAATCTTACGGATTTCTCCTTGGAACGATCGTCCGAGACAAAGATGCAATTATTGCTTCTTGCCTCCTTGCTGAAATTGCCCTCGATGCCAAGTTGCATGGTCGGACACTAGTTGACCAGCTGCATGCGCTATATCGCGAACATGGAATTTATCGAGAAAAGCAGCATTCCATTGGGTTCGAAGGGAAAGAAGGGATGGAAAGCATGCTGTCTATCATGAAAAAATTACGAGACCACCCACCCAAAACGTTTGCTGGTAAAAAAATCATCGTCTTAGAAGACTATGCCCTTGGTGTGGGGTATTCCTTCCCGGAACGCAAAGAATTTAAACTGCAACTGCCTAAGGCTGACGTGCTCTTGTTCCGCATGGAAGATGGAAGTAAGATTGTTGTCCGTCCTTCAGGAACAGAGCCGAAGATTAAAATCTATGCAGGGGTTGTGCTGCACACTTTTGCCTCTCCTGAAAAAGGGATAGCAGACTGCGAAGCAGAACTTATCTTCATTTTAAACGAAGCGGAAAAGGACATCCTTGGCAAGTAAAGTCCTCATTTCCGGTTCCACAAGCGGGCTTGGAAGAGCTCTGAGCTTTGCTTTTGCTAAACAAAATGTTCCTTTGGTCCTTTCAGCTCGCTCACTAATAAAACTTGAACAATTGAGAGCTGAGATCGACCCAGAACTCCCTGTAGAGTTCATTGTTGGCGATCTTTCCAATCCCGCGGACAGATCTCATCTGATAGAAGAAATCCATCGTTTAAAACCAGACTTAGTGATTAACAATGCTGGCTTTGGCCTCTACGGTCCAGCTCTTGAACATCCTATTTCCGAACAATTGGATATTGCTGAAGTCAACGCCCTAACTCCCCTGCAGTTGACCTTAGAGACTGCAAAAATGCTCAAAACAAACAAACTCAAAGGGACGATTGTCAACGTTTCTTCTGCAGCAGCTTTCTTTTCTTTCCCAGAATTTACCGTCTACAGTGCCTCCAAAGCATTCGTTAATCAATTCTCTCTGGCGCTCGATAGAGAACTCTCTAGCGAGGGCATTCGTGTGTTAACAGCATGTCCTGGACAATTCCGCACAGCGTTCCGTGCTCGAGCTTCTAAAGGACGCGATCTGGGCACTGATAATGCAGGGATGGAAGTCGATCGTGTTGTCGAAGAGATCCTCAAGCAAATCAAAGATGGGACTCCCATCAAGATCATTGATTGGAAATATCGACTTGGAGTCCGTCTTGCAAAAGCCCTAGTCCCGAGGAGATGGTTAGAGAACATCCTTCGCCGCTCGATCCACAATCGAATTAGTGACATCAACTTGTGAATTTTTTTGGAAAAATATTAGAACGTCTTTTTACCAACCATTTTTCAAATGCAACAATCGGTAAAATTACCAACGCTATTGCAACTGCAACAAGCCACGCTTCTAAATTTAATGGGGATGAGCCGAATAGTGTATTCATAAACGGGATATATACAAACCCAACTTGAGCCAATACTACAAACCCTACTCCTAGGAGAATATAAGGGTTGGAGAAAAATCCCATTCTGAAAATTGAAAACCGAAAAGAGCGACAATTTAATAAATAAAAGACCTGAAAAAACATCAGAGATGTCACAGACATGGTCTGAGCTTCTGCAAGGACTGTTTTTTCTGCTATTCCTCTACCAAGTTCGGTGAAATATTCCCAAAAAAACAATCCAATAGTTCCGGCAGCCATGATCGCTCCTACCATTAGCGTCCGATTGATTATGAATCTATTTAAAATAGGAGCATCTGGGTTGCGAGGAGGTCGTTGCATAATATCAGGTTCCATTGCTTCAAAAGACAATGAAAGAGCAAGGGCAACTGCTACAACAAGATTGATCCAGAGAATTTGAACGGGAAGTATAGGCAATATTAACTCATTATCTTGAATGGGGAAAAAAAGAATGGCAATTACAATAACCAATGCTTGTGCAAGACTGGTAGGAAATATGAAAGCTATCGATTTAATCAAATTATCATAGACCCTTCTTCCTTCCTCAACAGCCGCCTTGATACTGGTAAAGTTATCATCTGCCAAAACCATATCAGAGGCTTCTTTTGCTACAGCTGTTCCACTAATTCCCATAGCCACGCCAATATTTGCCCGTTTTAAAGCGGGAGCATCATTTACACCATCTCCAGTCATTGCGACAACATGTCCATTTGCTTGGAGAGCCTCAACTATTTTGAGTTTATGTTCAGGGAGTGCGCGAGCAAAAATATTGTTTTGATTGATAACCTCTTTCAATTCATTGGCATTGAGTTGATTCAGTTCTGCTCCTGTAATGACTTTTCCGTCATCCTGTAGCCCAAGTTCAAGGCCAATAACACTTGCTGTAAGTGGATGATCTCCTGTGATCATTTTAACTGTAATGCCGGCTAATTGACATGCTTTGATTGCTTCAGATACTTCTTCTCGGGGTGGGTCTATCATTCCTAGTAATCCAAGTAAGACAAAATCGTTTTTGATGTCGTCATCTTGAATCGAAGAGCGATCGGAATTGACATCTTTCTTTGCAACAGCGATCACACGCATTCCCTGCTTTGCCATATTTGCAACTTGCTCATAAACAGAAGAATCAGAATGAAGAGGTTTTCCGTTAGAATCTACTTGAGACAGACCGATAACAACTTCTGGAGCTCCTTTGAGTAAAATAATTTTTTGATTTAGCGGAGTGCTGTTTAATGTCGCCATGATTCTTTTCTCAGAATCAAAAGGGATCTCATCAATCTTTGGCCACTCTTTTCTTAATTTAGCCTCATTTAGACCTCTTTTCCTTCCTGCAACAATCAATGCAAGTTCCGTTGGATCTCCATAGGGGATCCATTTATTTCCTCTTTCTTCGATCGAAGCATCATTACAAAGCATCACAGCTTGCAATAGATTGTCCAGCTCTTGCTCACTGGTTAATCCCTCTGATGAATCTGAATTTTGTATTAAAACTTTACCTTCCGGAGAGTAACCAATCCCTGTTACAAAAAAAGACTTTATTGGGGTCCAGATTGATTGTACTGTCATCTCATTTTGCGTCAGAGTTCCTGTTTTGTCAGTACAAATAACCGTTGTGCTTCCCAATGTTTCAACTGCAAGTAAATGGCGTATAATCGCTTTCTCCGTGCCATGCGCCGCACGCCAATAGCAGCAGCAATAGTAATCGTTGCTGGTAATCCTTCGGGAATTGCAGCAACTGCTAAGGCTATGCTGGCAATCCCTGCATCTAAAATGCTATAACCTCGAAAATATCCAACTATAAAAAGCCCGATTCCCATGAGAAAAACTACAACTGTGATCAAATTAGCCAATCGCTTCAAGTTTTTGTCAGAGGGGTTTCTAGAGAACTAACTTGTTCCAGTAGCTCAGAAATTTTTCCAAATTCTGTATTGACACCTGTTGCAACAACTACTCCAATACCGGTTCCAGAAGTGACAAGTGTGCCGTTGTATGCCATACATCTTCGATCAGCAATTGCTGCTTCAACAGAGGTAAAATCGATTTTTTTTAATACAGGAACAGACTCTCCTGTTAGAGCTGACTCATCGCATCCTAAGTTTTTTACTGAAAATAATCGAATGTCGGCAGCTATACGATCACCAGCCTGTAGCACTAAAATATCTCCAGGCACAATTTGATCGGATGAAATAGATGAGGCAATTCCATTGCGAATCACATTACTCGTCTGAGGAATCATCTGTAAAAGCGCTTGAATTGTTCTGCTCGATCGATATTCTTGAATAAAGCCAATTAACGTATTGAGTATCACTACGCTAAAAACGACTACAGCATCAATTATTTTCCCTAGTAAAATAGCTAATACTGTTGAAGCGAAAAGGATATATATTAGAGGATTGTTTAACTGTCGAAAAATAATCCATAGAATGTTGTCACTAGCTTTAAATGGTAAGCTATTCAATCCGAATTTTTTTAATCGGAGCATCACTTCTTGATCACTAAGGCCCTCTTTACAACTTTGCAAATTCTCAAGAACCGTTTCATGAGGGCAAGCATGCCATTGCATCTTTAGTTTATCGATTTTTTGTTCCATGATTTTAAAATTAATTCCTTAAGTGAAATTCGCAGATCCTCGTCTTTGCCGACTTCCTTATTATTTAGAGAGGCAACAAGAACAAGGCCTGCCGAAATAAGAATAAGATTTTTAAAAATATATTGTCCTTGAACTTATCTTGATAAAGTCATTCGTCGATTTTCGGGATTATTTTGGCCTATTATCGATCCAATTTTAGTGGGTAATATACATTAGTCGATATTACCCACTAAAATTGGATCGAAAATCGGCTCAAAAGAACCAGAAAATCGACTGAAACTTTTTATCGAGATAGGTTCCTCGAGAGTTAATCCAAATGGAATGAACGTAAAACAATCTTCTGATTTAAGAATAAAGGTAAGAATGTCCCTGGGAATTGAAGGAAAAGCAACAGAAAGCCTAGCCTGAGAAATTTTTTTATCCCTAAAAAAAGACCAAACAGGACTTCATAAAAACCTAATAAGATCACAAAATTATGAGTCCCAATCCAATGCGTCGCTCGAAACACCAACTCTTCTACTGGGCTAATTCCTATAATTTTTAAGATTCCATACCAAATATACAGGATGCTCATACTTAAGCGAAGAAGTGCAATAGATCTGGTTTTCAAGAAATAAGAAACTTTCCTTTCTATCTCAAGGTAATTTTTCCAATACATTAAGTTTGCGGTGGTAAAAATTTCATAAAAGATCCATTAATCTACGTTCTAAAACAATTTGTATTAAAATCAAAAAAAATAGGCCTTCCTTTTGTTATATTTGTTCTGCCCCATCCTGGAGCTTGCATGAACAGAGACGGGTTAAAATGCAGAATAAACGGAATATAGGGATGTGAACCAAACGATCCCTCATTAGCTTTCCTAAGCTAAGAGACTGTTAACAGTTTCAGGATTCGTCGCTTTTTTGAGAATTTTTGGCGAATTTTCTTTTGGTTTTGTTGGGGGGGGTAATATTAACCCCAACAAACCAAAAGGTAATTTGCTCAAAAAGCCCAAAAAATCGACAGAATCTGAATCCGTTAACAGTCTCTAAGTCACGTTCGGTATACATTTCTGTAAAACCGTTTCTTACTGATTGCCTTTTTGTTCGATCTCCCCTGAAAAAGTTCCCAATAAATCTGAATTTAGTTTTTCATCAAATGTAAATAGAGATGCACCAAGTTTTTTTTATTTTAAAAGCCAGAACGCTAGGTAGTAATAAAGAGGGATTCCTACGATAAGATTAAAAGGAAAAGCGATTCCTAGAGCAAGAGGTAGATAAATTGCTTCTTTAGCTTGGGGTAATGCGATGCGCATCGCTGCTGGAACAGCGATATATGAAGCACTTGCTGTCAAAACCGCGATCAGAGTACAAGTCCCCACATCTAGCCCAAGAATATAACCCAAAAACAAACCAAAACTTCCCCCGATCAAAGGCATATACAGCCCAAAAAAGTTGAGCGACCAAGAAAAGGAGCGAAAATGTTGCCGTTGAAGACCGACACTAAGACCCATAGCAAATAAAAACAAACATAATAATGGTTTAAAAGATAACAAAAGATTATGGCTAATTTGAGTTAAGTTATTAGCATAGAAAATTACCCCGGTGATCAGACCTATGACAAGTGCCAAAATGGCTTTATTAGCTAGTGAATCGAAGAGAATTTTTCTGATGTTTGAAGATTTTTTTGTTTTAGTCTTATCAAATGTTTTGGCAAGAAAGATTCCAGAAATAATTGCTGGAATTTCCATAATTGCAAGCGCAGCGATAACAAATTCCTGATAATTAACTTGAATCTGATCTAAAAATGATATAGCGGTAATAAACGTCATTACACTCACCGAGCCAAATGACGCAGCGATAGCAGCTGCAGTCACACAATCAACGCGGGTGAAGGACTTAAGTAGATAAAAAGAAAGTAGAGGGTTTAACAACCCCCAAATGATAAGAGCGCTTAAAATAATAGAATAGAGGAAAGCAGAAGAAATTGAATGTTCTGCCAACGGACCTCCCCCTTTAAGCCCTATACAGAAAAGAACATATACAGTTAAGAACTTATTAAGCTTCTCTGGCAGTCTAAAGTCAGTTTTTAATAAAGCTATAAAGATCCCAAACAAAAAACAAATAAGCGGCAAGTTAAATATATTTTTAATTATTAAGAGCGAAAAATTTATTTGCATAAGCAAGTTAGTTCCTTTTCTGTAGTATTCAATATAGGAAGATTATTTATAAAATTGATAATTTTTGTTGAACTTATGAGTTTTTCTCATTATCATACTCCTATATGGACACCATCTTATTGAAAAATTTTTTGGTCTTAGCTAAAACAAAGAACTTTACTAAGGCTGCGCAAAAGCTCTACCGTTCACAATCAGCAATCAGTTTGCAAATTGCTAGGTTGGAAAAAATGCTGGGCAAACCCCTATTTGTTCGCGATAAACGGAATGTGACTTTAACTTTGGAAGGCGAACAATTTCTTGGATATGCTCATCAAATTCTCCAGATTGAAGAAGAGATGATGAACCATTTTCAGAGACCTTCAATAAAAGGCGAGGTAACTTTCGGAACGCCCGAAGATCTCGCCACAGCATATCTACCTACTATCCTCAGTAGCTTTGTTGAAGCATATCCTGGAGTTTTGATTAATGTTCATTGTGAATTTACTATGGATTTGCTTAGAGGATTTGAGTCGCAGCACTATGATCTTGTTCTTGTTAAACAAGATCCACAAAATCCACACCCAAGAAGTGAAGAGGTATGGAAAGAACCTCTTGTATGGGTGTCCAACAAAGACACATTACACTTTAATTGGAAGGAAGAGGCTCTCCCCCTCGTCTTAGCTCCTCAGCCTTGTGTTTATAGACAAAGAGCGATTGATGCTTTAAATAGAGAAGGGATTCGCTGGAGGATCGTCTATACTAGTCCAAGCCTTACTGGCACATTCGCCGCCGTAAAAGCAGGGTTAGGAATCTCCGTCCTTCCCTTCAACATGATTCCAAAAGAAATCCAAATCATCAGAACCCTTCCAAATCTAAAAGACGCTCAGATTGCATTGCTAAAACAAGAACATATCTCTGAAGCCGGAACAGCCCTGGCTACTTATGTAACTAATCATATTATTTCAAACATGAAGATATGATTTGTTAGAGACTGTTAACGGATGCAGATTCTTGAACCTATCCCGGAAAATCGACTGAAGCATTTTACCGGGATAGGTTCTTATACAGTATTGATTTTTATTAGTAAAAAAATTACCATGATTAGCCGAATCATTCGGGTGTTTTTTAATGTATGAATTACTAGCTGTAATTATTTACTTCTCGTTCATTTTAATTATCAGCATCTCCTCTTACTCACGCAACCAAACTTCTACCGATTTCATCATCGGCAACCGCTCTCTCAATTATTGGTTTACCGCACTTGCCGCTCACGCCAGCGACATGAGCAGTTGGCTCTTTATGGCCTATCCTGCAATGATCTTTATGTTCGGATTGTCCAAATGCTGGATCGCCGTTGGCCTATTGCTGTTCATGTATTTAAATTGGCAGTTTGTCGCACCAAGAATTAGAGTGCTTTCAGAGAAAACGAACACCCTCACTTTCTTCTCATTTTTAGAAAAACAATTTGACGATCGCACCGGCACCCTGCGCATTTTTACTGCATTGGTCTGTTTTGTTTTCTACACCATCTACATTTCCGCTGGCCTTGTTGGATTAGGTCTACTGACAGAAAGCCTTTTCAATATACCGTACCACTGGGCAATTTTGATCAGCATTTTGATCGCTCTGCCTTATGTATAAAATTGGGGGCCTGGAAGGGATAGCAACCGCTGCGCATTCTCAAAACATCTCGCTCTCATTATTGCCCGATTTTTCTACAAAGACTGTGTTGAGTTCAATTCTTGTCATGCTAGGTTGGGGCCTAGGATATTTTGGGCAACCCACAATCATCACGAAATTTATGGGGATCAGAAATGCACATGAGATCCCAAAATCCAAAATGGTCGGAATGAGCTGGATGCTTATCTCACTTGCCGCAGCAACTTTTGTTGGACTAGTGGGTCTTGCATTCTTCCAAGGTAATTTGAAGAATTCGGAAATGATCTTTATAGACCTAGTCAAGCAGTCCTTCCATCCCTTTTTAATTGGGCTCATCTTGTGCGCTGTGTTTGCTGCTAGCATTAATGTCATGAGCTCACAAATGCTCGTGCTCAGCAGCACATTTTCTGAAGACATCTATAAAAGGATCATCCAGCCGAACGCTTCTTCAGCAAGGCTCCTCCTTGTTTCTAGGCTCGGTATTGTTGCAGTCTCTATGATTGCTTTTGCCATCGCGTATTTCCGGATCAGCAGCATCTACTCGCTTGTTCTCTATGCTTGGTCTGGACTCGGAGCTTCCTTTGGCCCTTTGATCATTTTCTCACTGTATGCAAAACAACCTGACAGACGCAGCGCTTGGGCAGGAATTATCACAGGAAGTTTGGGCTCTGCTTCTTGGCCTTGGATAAACGCGCATTTTGATCTTCCAATTGATCCAATAATTGTTGGCTTTGGTCTGAGCTGTCTCGTAATGTGGGTCTTTAGCATCTTCCAGAAAAAAGAAAAGTTACTAGAGAGTAGAATTTAAAATCCTTTTTAGATTAAACCCATGATAAAAAAGGACTATTATCATGCGGTTACTTGCTCTTGCCTTCGTACTATTGACAGTCCCTCAATTCGCTCATGAAGAACAAAAGATCGAAGAAAACGCGATTGCAATGATGGTTGCATACAAATGCAACAACCCTGAGTGCAGAGCAATTTGGGATCCCACACGATCTGGTTCAAGCT
>JBGAFY010000187.1:0-3136 GCA_044226975.1 Rhabdochlamydiaceae bacterium | reverse complement strand
GACAATCACAACTGCCCCACTGAACTCTTCGAGTGCATCAATCAAAGCTTCTATCGACTCCATGTCGAGATGGTGGGTAGGTTCGTCAAGTAAGAGAAGATTGCAAGGCTTGGCGAGAATTTTTCCAAGCAGCACCCGACTCTTTTCTCCACCTGAAAGTACCGAGATCTTCTTTTTCGAAAGATCTCCGCTGAACATCATAAGTCCAGCAATTGCCTTCACCTCAGAAAAGTTTAATGCTGGGTTGGCTTCTCCAATCTCTTTTTCAATAGTATTATCACGGTCTAAATGGTCAATGTGGGTCTGGCCAAAATACCCAAAGCGCACATTGTCAGAGCGGCGCACTTCTCCATTCAAAGGGGTTAAATCTTGGGCAATTAAACGTAACAGGGTCGACTTACCTCTACCATTTTTCCCAATGATCGCAACGCGGTCGCCATTTTCAATTTCCAAAGAGACATCTTGGATCAAGGGATCTTCAGAATAAGAAAAAAAGACACCCGCCGCTTCCAACATTTTTCTTCCTGGGAAAGGCGCTTCATGAAAGGAAAATTGCAAGTTCTCAAGCTGCATGAGCTTTTCTAAAACAGGGATCTTTTCAAGCTTCTTAACCCGCGATTGCGCTTGAGTGGCTTTGCTTGCCTTGGCCCCAAAACGCTCGATATAACTTTGAGCATGGCGAATGACTTTTTCTTGCTTGACCCTTGTCTTCTCATGGACTTCTTCTTCGAACAAGACCTGTTGAAAATAATCTATTGTGCTTCCTTTGACTTTCTTTAAACGTTCTCGATGGATCCCGAATGTATGTGTGGTGACAGAGTCCATAAATTCTCTATCGTGCGAGATCAAGAAAAATTCCCCTTTCCAACTTCTTAAGAATCTCTGCAACCAATTGATCGAGACAATGTCCAAATAGTTAGTAGGTTCATCCAATAAAAGACAATTTGGTTGAGAGATCAAAACTTTTGCCAAATGCAACCTTAGTTGGTAACCCCCGGAAAATTTAGACGGAGGTGCGTCGAGGTCTTCTTCTGAAAAACCCAAGCCAAAAAGGATCGCCTCTGCTTGATAAAGATTGTCTTCTTCTCCTGGAGGCAGGCCAAGTGCCGCTTCTTCAAGTAGCGTCGGCTTTGTGAACTGGATGTGTTGTTCTAAGTACCCTATTTTGTAATCTTTGGGCATGGCAATCCGTCCGGAATCGGGCTCCATTTGTCTTGTGATAAGGCGCATGATGGTTGTTTTCCCAGAACCATTGCGTCCCACAAGGCCGCACCTTTCATTTCTTTGGAGGGTGAAAGAAGCGTGCTGGAACAAAGGCTTACCAGCAAAAGACAAACTGACATCATCAAATAAGATCATGAAGTTTTATTTATTTTTTTAATTGCATGTTGTTAGGAAGAGCTTGCAGTTGGTCCATTATAATAAAAGTGACTAAAGAATAATATCCTGATCTGACTACTTTAGTGCCTAAACTATTCCCTAATCCCTTCCATCCATGTTCCCGCAAGATAAATGATACGGTTTGGAAGTAATTTTTGTGGAGAGGATCTACCTTCTGCGCCTGTGTTTTTATAAGATCAGGCACGGTGCTCACCACGGCACTGGCCATGCCCGGAATGACCCCCAAGGCAAACTTTTCCCAGATCGTTATTGTTTTATTTTGTCCTTGCTCGCCTACGATAGAGCGCTTTAGATACCCGTAAGTGGTCTGATAACTTCCCCAAATGGCAATCTGCTTAACACAGGTCCTCGACCAGCCATCAAAAAAAAATCGTATCCCTCGCGCTTGGATTGCCTTTATAGTTTCTTTTTTATCCCGCGCAGACATTTCAAATGTTTTCGCACGGTCAGTCACATTGGTAACAGTTGCATCGATCACAGCACTAGTAAGAGCGATCCCTAAAGTAAAAAAACCCGGGTACTTTTTCTTATATTCATTAGGTATGAGATGAGAATTGATCTTATCACTCAGCCCATTAATCCCCCACCTTGTGGCCCCTTTGATCCCAGCTTGTCCCATATTCCAACGCAGACCATTCCAAGGTCCTTCGTGAAAGATCTTTTTAAAAGCTACTTTCGTTGTCAAAGCAGGATTTGTTTGAAGCTGGGTCTTAAGCCTATCTAAAACCTGTCCTCCCAATAACATTACTGTACAGTTGGCAACAGCTCCTGCGGCAAATGTATACAGGATAGTATTCATCGGAACTGCTCGATCCAAGCTTGTGCGCTCAAGGGTTTACCAGTCATAAATTCGATCAATTGGTCCCAACGCATTCTATTTCCAGGACGATAGAGCTTTTCTTGCAAAAAGCCACCAGCCTGAGCATTGTTGAGCTCACTAGAACCCGTCTCTTTTTTTATTGCCTCATCAATTGCTGAGGCCATCATCTCGCCGAGCAAATAGCTGTAATAATACACTGGAGCAAGACCAATGTGATATTTTGCGGCCCAATCCGATTTGTTTTCCCGGCCAGGTGGTCTGCGCACTTTCTGGTATTTTTCAATTGCGTCCCACCAAATACGGTTCAAGTTTTGAGAGGGGTCGCGATAAAGTTCCTTTTCAAAATGGGTCATCACAAGCACCCAACGGCTAAAGATCAATTGTCCCCGTTTCAAACGCTGTTCTGCCTTGCGTAGCAAAGGCTCGTTCCCAGCGCCAACAAGGCTCTTCAAAGACTGGTAGCGATAAGCCTGCCTTCCTGCAATCAGCGCCATAGCCTCTGTAGTGATCATATGTGGCGGCTCCCTTAAGAGCCAAGGAAGTTGAGGGTCAAACCCTTTTTCGTACACCGCGTGTCCTAGTTCATGCAACACTGTCTCAAGCCATTTGATTGAAGGTCTGATGTTGTTTAATGTCCGCACATCGCCCTCACGGTCAATATGGATGCAAAACGCATGTTGGTTTTTACCTGGTCTCTCCAACATATCGCTCCGCTTCAAGATGTCTTGAACATTGATCCCCATTTTTTCATAAAATGCAGCGCTGACTTTGCAAATATCGACATCTGTTACCAAAGAATCTAACTCAGCACTATCGAGAGGATCCTCTTGACAAAAGGGATCTCCCCAGGCCCAAGGTCCAAGTTCTTTGAGGTCGACGGCAAATCTTTTGCTTTGAGATTGCTCTATTTCTTTC
>JBGAFY010000186.1:0-3173 GCA_044226975.1 Rhabdochlamydiaceae bacterium | reverse complement strand
TCAATGGGTCCTTAAGAGGCAATATTGGCCTCCAACATTTTTGGGCTATGGCGAACCATTATCTCGCTGATTGGGTAGAAGACTTAGTGATTTTTCTGTTGTATTTTGTGCATGTACGCTCGTTTGCTAAAGAGCTCAGGAGACGAAAGATCGCTGAGCTCACAATTGCAACTTTGGCGATCATAGCGATTATATTCTTCGTGAATAGAGTCTTATTCCGCTATTTTATCGTTCTGCATCGCGAGAGTCCTACATTGATTTATGACGATGCTGTGCGGTTATCCAATGAAATTAATTGGCTGCATATCAAAGACGATAGTGCTAAGTGCTTTCCAGGCGATCATGCAACAACTGCTTTATTGTTCGCTGCTAGCTACACAATTTTAGCATCTGGACGTCATGCTGCCATTGCAGCTATTTGTGCAGTTTTTTGGTGTATTCCGCGAATGATTACCGGGGCACATTGGTTTTCCGATGCTGCTGTGGGAAGCGGTGTGATTTGCTTTGTTTGTTTAAGTTGGATATATTGCACACCACTGTTTACCATCCTTGTTGATAGGGTCGAAAGGGTTTTCGAAAGGAAGCAAGTAACAGTCTAAATCTCGTTTAATTTAGGATTTAATATGGCAAAAAAACCACGTTCTGCTTATCAGGTCCTCCATTCTATTTCCAAAGAAAACGCTATTAGCGCTGGTATTGAATCCTTGATCGAATGGGACCAAGAAACATACATGCCTGAAAAGGGGATTGACCTTAGGATTGAACAAAAGAAATGGATTGCCACCACAGTACACAAAATGCGCACGAGCAAACGCTTTGTCAAGGCGCTCTCAGCGCTCGTCGATCTCGAAAGTGGGGTGATCAAAGCACATGATTTATCACATCCTGAACAAGCCGCAGTTAGAGAATGGCGCAGAGACTACATCAAAGTAGCAAAACTTCCTCCTTCTTTTGTTAAGACTTTTGCCTCTGTAACTTCCAAGGCAATTCATGTTTGGGCGCAAGCAAAACAAGAGAATGCTTTCAAGAAGTTTGCCCCCCATCTACAAAAAATCGTCGATCTTTCGAGAAAAAAAGCCGATCTGCTTGGATTTACAACGCACCCATATGATGCTCTATTAGATCTATTCGAACCTGGAAATACCGTTTCTCTGTTAGACCCGTTGTTCCGTAACTTACGCTCTAAATTGCTGCCGATCCTCCAAAGAGCAAAAACCCCGGAAGGGACGCGTCCTGCCCCTTTTCTTCATGCGGAATATGATCCTGATGAACAAATGCTTTTTGGAAAACGTTTGTTAAAGATGATGGGCTTCGATGAGACCAAAAGTCGCTTGGACCTCTCCCACCATCCCTTTTGTATGGCGTTGCACCCCTATGATGTTAGGATGACTACAAAGATACAACCTAAAGCCTTGGTATCCCACCTTACTGCTGTTATCCATGAAGGTGGACATGGTTTGTATCATGCAGGAATGCCTGTCGAAGGCTTCGGATCTCCATTAGCTGAAGGCGCCTCTCTTGGAATTGATGAAAGCCAGTCTCGGATGTGGGAAGTGATAGTGGGGCATGGGCTTCCTTTTTGGGAGAATGTTTTTCCACAGCTCCAAAAACAGTTTCCTCAACAACTTTCTCATGTTACATTGCAAGAGTTTTATCATGCAATTAACGTAGTGAAACCCTCTTTCATCCGCATTGAGTCCGATGAAGTGACGTATAATTTGCATATTATCATTCGCTATGAAATTGAGAAGGCCCTGATCGAAGGTACTCTTAAAGTCAAAGATCTTCCCGAAGCTTGGAATGCAAAGACGCAAGAATACCTAGGTATTTCTCCAGAGACTGATAAAATGGGATGTTTGCAAGATATCCACTGGTCAATGGGGGCAATTGGATATTTCCCCACTTACACTTTGGGAAATCTCTATGCCGCACAGTTTTTCGCTGCATTCGAAAAAGCACATCCCGAATGGCCTTCAGCGTTTAAAAAAGGAGATTTCTCCTTGCTCAAAAATTGGCTGCATCAACATATCCATCGCTACGGCAGACAATATACGCCCCATGAGCTAGTGATGAAAGCAACTGGTCATCCACTTAGCGAAAATGCCTTTATTGCTTATTTAGATAATAAATATAAGAGATAGAAAGCCGTGCAAAACGAAATGATTTCTCGCCATTATTCAATCGCGCTACTATTTATTACTGGGCTTGCCCTTTGTCTTTTTGGGTGGGTCCGCGGGATGGAATTTGATCTTCAGGACCTATCATCAGCTGATGACCAACACCCTGAGTGGTCAATCCCCCCCCTTGGAATGGACCGTAAGGGAGAGATCGATAAGATCCTTCAAAAACAGTTTAAGTTTTTTGATGAAGGGGCGCAATCTTATGCCTTTATCAGTCATGATGGACAGTATGTCTTGAAAATTTTTAAGACAAAGCATTCTCGACCAGGTAACAAACGCCGTTTGAAGCATAAAGTACGCATGTGGCTAACCCCGAAAAAAGAACTAGAACAGATCATGGAAGTGAATCAAAAGAGATGGACGCGCAAATTATCTGTTGTTTGTTCTAGCTATCACTTAGCTTATCAGGAGATGCCCGAAGAGACCGCTCTTGAGTTCATCCATCTTCAAAAGACTCAAGGACAATTTAAACCTATCATTTTGAAAGATCGAGTAGGGCGAACCTATCGAGTATCTTTGGACGACCATAATTTTATTCTGCAGAAGAGGGTAGATCTCGTTCCCGATCGCATGCGAGCATGTTTAAAACGCGGTGATCGGCAAGAGATTGAAAAGTTGGTCTCTTCATTGGACGCTCTTTTAGTCCAAAGAGCGCAAAAAGGCATTACAGACTCAAAACAATGCTATGGAATTAATTACGGATTTTACGGAACAAAAGCCATACAGCTCGACCCAGGTAAGATCCGAAAAGATGTCGCTATCCAATCTGCTCCTGATCAAGAAATAGAACGGGTCCGGAACAATTTAAAAAAGTGGATAGACACGCACTACAGTTCAGACCTTAAAAGATAGTTTTGGAGTGCTGTCTTGTCACAGCTCTCGACTGTGGACATTTCAGGTTGTATGTAAAAATTTTCTCTTTTTGCGCGAAGCGCCCTTGGAGTGCGCGTGCTCTGCACCGCCTTTATTTTCCTAAACAAATCCAGGGCGGTG
>JBGAFY010000185.1:0-3174 GCA_044226975.1 Rhabdochlamydiaceae bacterium | reverse complement strand
TACTCACCATCTAAATATGGAATTGATTCTAATGTAATATAGAATTGACTCCCGCTCGATCGTTTCTTTGGGTTAACCTGATCGGGAAGTCTTGCCCAAGCCAACGCCCCTTTTTCATGTTTAGGGCCAATTTCTGCTGGAACAGTATACCCTGGGCCGCCTCTTCCTGTTCCTTCTGGATCTCCACCCTGGACCACAAAATTGGGCACTACACGATGGAAAGAGAGGTTATTATAAAAACCACCTTTAGCGAGTTGAATAAAATTTGTGACAGACAAAGGCGCTTTATCTGGGAACAGCTCACACACAACATCTCCTTTAGATGTATGGATGACCGCTTTGTAAGTTTTCCCTTTCTCAAACGTGAGTGCTTCTTTAGGTTCTTCAAACTTCATATTTTGTCCTTCAGAATATAATAAATGTGTGGGGGTGCCGATGCTGGCAAAAAGTGTTAAGGCAATAATACATATCCGTTTCATGTCAGGCCTCCTTTGAACCTATCCCGATAAAATTTTTCGTTGATTTTCCGGTTCTTTTTAGGAGGATTGTAAACTGATTTAGAATTGGCGTGAAAGAGAAAATTTAGAAAAGAGATTCCTAAGAGCCTGTCTGCGAATTTTTTAATTTGCGGGACAGTTTATTTTCCGATTAAATCGATTATTTTAACCTCACACGACTTTATGAAGTCGAATGAGGTTAAAATAATCGATTTAATCGAAAAAGAAATTTGCCCCCAAACTAAAAAATTCTCAGACAGGCTCTGACTAGGCACTCGAAAGTGCCTAGTCAGGGCCATTGACTACTTACGTTTTTCTTGGTGCAATGGATTTTGTGGCTTTTGACCAGGCTGTTGCGGTTTTTGCTGTGGATTCTGGTACTTATGTTGTTGTGGTTGTTGTTGGCTCGGTTTGTTTGGCTGTTTCATAATCTCCTCCAATTGTATAGAGAAGAGGATCCCCTTCTCATATTTTCACCATGTCTGATTCATTAATAAAAATAAAAGATTTTTCTTGATTATTTTCACAATAAAGAAGGAAAAAAAGATAAAAAAGTAAATAGGTTCATGTATGTCATCTCATGCTTCAACAAATCCCATTAAAGCAAGAAGGATAATCACCGTATTCATTCTCGCTATGTATAACGTTTCTATAATGGCGAGTTTAAGAAATTTACCATTAGTTGCTGAATATGGCTTAAGTGCAATTTTTTACTTTTTAATTGTAGGGATCTTTTTCCTCCTTCCGTCTGCCCTGGTTTCCGCAGAACTTGCGACCGGCTGGCCGAAGGACGGAGGAGTGTATGTTTGGGTAAGAGAAGCACTGGGAGATAAATGGGGATTTGTCGCGATTTGGATGCAATGGGTCCATAATGTTGCCTGGTATCCAGTTATTCTATCTTTTGTGGCCTCTACCTTTGCATTTGTGGTGTTCCCCGAACTTGCAAGCAATAAAACCTACGTCTTACTAACTATACTATTCTGTTTTTGGGGAATGACATATCTAAACTGTAAAGGGATACGGACATCGAGTTGGTTTAGCACTATAGGGGTCATTGCAGGTACGATCATCCCGGGAATATTTATTATTGCATTAGGTATGAGCTGGGTAATTGGCAACAACCCAATCCACGTCGATTTGAGCCCTAGTGCACTCCTGCCCGATTTTTCCAGCATCAACAATATCGCTTTCTTAGCAGGGCTTTTTCTTGCTTTTGCTGGCTTAGAAGTCTCGGCGGGTTATGCAGCAGAGGTCAAAAACCCCACCAAAAACTTTCCCAAAGCAATTGTCATTGCAGCGTTGATTACTTTCTTTATTTTCATGCTGGGATCACTTGCAATCGCAATGGTTATTCCTAAAAGTGAGATCAGCTTAGTTTCAGGATTGATGGAAGCCTTTCAAAGATTTTTGAGTTACTACCAACTAGCCTGGCTGCTCCCCGTCTTGGGTGTGTTACTAGTGATCGGCGCTATTGCTGAGACCAATTCTTGGATCATGGGACCAGTTATCGGCTTGCATGCGACATCAGCGCATGGGAATTTACCTCCGATTTTTCAAAAGCTCAATAAGCATGGGATGCCGACTAATCTTCTTCTTTTTCAAGCTATTATAGTGACCATAGTGTCCTTCATGTTTTTATTAATGCCCACGATCAGCGGCTCATTTTGGATACTTTCAGCTTTAAGCGCACAAATTTATCTAGTGATGTATATCCTCATGTTCATTTCTGCAATTCGACTAAGATATGTGCGCCCAAAAGTTCCTAGACCTTATTTTATCCCAGTCAAGCACAAAGGGATATGGATTGTTGCGAGCATTGGAGCTCTCGCCTCCGTTTTCGCGATTGTGATAGGCTTCTTCCCTCCTGCAGTCCTTCAAGTAGGCAATGAGCCTTTTTACGTATTCTTTTTATTAATTGGGCTTGCTATCATGACTGCGATCCCTCTGGGGATCCAAGCAGTAAAAAAGACATCTTGGTTGCCCAAATAAGCACGAAAATCGGCGAAGCCTTAATTCAGAGACTCTAATGAAAGTTCCACTGGCAGAAATGCTGCGTCCACGCAAACTCGATGAAGTTGCTGGACATGAAAAGCTTTTAGGAGAAAATGGTTGGATCCGTCGTTTGATGGAAAGTGACAAGCCCCAATCGTTGCTTCTCTGGGGCCCCCCGGGCTGTGGCAAGACCACAATTGCAAAAATATATTCCCAAGCTTTTCAGCTCCCTTTCTTCCAATTAAGCGCAGTTTTTCATGGGACAGCTGATTTAAAAAAGATAATTGCCCAAATTCAGGACAATCCCCTGCTATATTCACAGGCAATTGTCTTTGTAGATGAAATCCACCGCTTTAATAAAGCGCAACAAGACGGCTTTCTTCCTTATATAGAATCAGGAACCATTATCTTGATCGGAGCTACTACCGAAAATCCTTCTTTTTCCTTGAACAATGCACTGCTCTCAAGATTGAGAGTTGTTCCCTTATCTCCCTTGGACAACGCGGCCTTGTCCACCATCTTGTGCAGGTACGAAACTTCCCACTCTCCTTTACCCTTAACAGATCCAGCCCGGTCCCTCATCCTCGATCTAGCACAAGGAGATGCACGGCACCTGTTAAATATGATTGAGAATTTACAAGCTGTGAAAACTGAAACTCCTCTGACTGAAAAGCAAGTCTTAGAA
>JBGAFY010000184.1:0-3180 GCA_044226975.1 Rhabdochlamydiaceae bacterium | reverse complement strand
ACTCACCTTGAGCATACGCCATTTTCTCAATGCGCGCCATTTCTAGAGGATCGACAACTTTCCAGCCTTTCACTTTATAAATGCTCCTCTTTAATTGCCCGCTGAAGGAGGACTTTCACAGCATCTTTTGGATTTAGTCCTTCGTAAACAATTGAACAGATCGCTTCTGTAATGGGGACAGGAATATTTGCCTTTTGGCCGAGCTGTAAAGCAGACACGCACGTATATATCCCTTCAACCACCATGCCGATCTTTTCTTTGGCAGCTTGGGGATCATATCCTTCAGCAATTAGCCTTCCATAAGCATAGTTACGGCTATGACGAGAGAGGCAGGTGACGCAAAGATCCCCAAGACCTGCAAGACCGTTCAACGTTTCTGCTTTACAATGTTTTGTAACGGACAGTTTCCGAATCTCATGCAGGCCGCGCGTCATAAGCGCAGCTTTTGTATTGTCTCCAAATCCAAGCCCGTCAGAGATTCCACATGCGATCGCAATGATATTTTTCATCGCCCCGCCGAAGGTCACACCGTTGATGTCAGCATTCGGATATATTCTTAAAAGAGGTGTAGTGAACAGTTCACAAATGTCAAGCATCAGCGCTTGATCGTAGGCCGATCCAACAATGGCTGTAGGAAGCTTATTAGTAACTTCTTCAGCGTGGCTTGGCCCACTGATGCAGCCTACTTTGTTACGCATTTTCTCACCGAGAACCTGCACAACGACTTCTGGTAGGAGTAACCCGCTATTCTGTTCAATTCCCTTGGAAGTGACGATAACAGGACATGTGACTCCTCCCAAAGCAAGCACTTGTTCAAAAACAGGTCGAATTCCTTTGGAAGTGACTGATTCAACAAGGACCTCTGCACCTTCTAAAGTAGCTCGCAGATCGCTCGTGAACTCTAATCCTTCAGCAGCATGTGAATTTTGTAACTTCGGGTGCGCCCTTTTCTTAGAAAGAGTCTTGGCAAATTCTGGATTAGCAGTCCACAGAATAACTTGATGGCCTTTCGAAGCGAGCAAGGATGCGAGGCAAAAACCCCATGTTCCTGCTCCCAAATATGCAATTTTCATGTAAAATAGTATCTCAATATATTTTGTTCTATACTCCAAAAATTATCACTTTTCTTCTATGGGTGCAATAAAAGAACTCGAAAATCGATGAACCCTTAATTACGCAAGAGGTCTAAGAGCCTGAGCGCTTTATTCGAAATAGGGTCATGAGGAAGGCAAGACATAAGTGCCGTTTAGAGGGATGCGATGGCCGTGCCATTTTTGACGGAGGTCTTTAGTTTGATAATAAAATGCTGGATCGAGCTCGATCTCTAAATCTTCATGAATTTTTGCACCAATCATTTGAGAGAGGATCTGTCTGTCTCTATTCACTAATGCTTTACGTACAGTCTGAAATGAATCTTCTCCAACCGCATTTTTAAGTGGAGCAAAACAATCTTCTCTAGCTCTGACAAGAACTTCAACATGCGAAGCAAGCGGAAAAACATCAAATAAAAACTTTTCTGATTTCCACAACATTTTTTCTGCATTTAACGTATCAGCTTTTTTTAAGGAAAGATGCCAAGGGAGGATCGCATGTGCGATCTTTTTTATAAAATCCATCGAGAAAATGAAAATTCCAGTATTTGCATAAGGATAATTCACTAGAGGAAGAGATGCTTCGGTATATTCGACCACAGCAACTTTTTCGTCACTATTAGCTAAAACGCCTACTTTTTCAAGTTGGTCCCGCCGAGGCGTCGCCAATACTGTGATCTCTGCTTCGTTAAGCGCATGAAATCCCACTAAAGGACAAAGGAAAGGATCTGCCAAAGGATTGTCGATCAAGATCACTTGAACTGCCTCTATCCCTTTTGAGCGCCATTTTTCCCAAGCTCCACTTTGATAAAACAACTGCAACGCTTCTCCGTTGCCATTGGGACCAGTAGCAAGTTTTCCAGGAGCTTGCAAAGACCAATCTCCCTCATGGTCAATAAAAGGAACCATTTGTTGCTCAAGTATATCGACATCGTTCTCGGAAATTTCAAAAAACCCATTCTGTTGCAAATAATTTTCTATAGGGACTCGATTGATCGGCGATGCCATTACAGCAATCGGAAGAGAACAACCGCTTGCTTGAGAGGCACAATGTGCCTTTTCAAAAGCGAATTGGAAAAGAGTTTTTTGCTTGATCGGAGTTATTGGAGCAAATCCTTTTCCACTTGGAATCCCAAGGCGGGTCCCTTGGCCTCCAGCGAGGATCAGGCATCCAACTTTTCCCTCTCGTAATTTTTTTTCACCTTCAAGAACGCAAGCTTGGGTAAGATTATCTTGGAAGTGTTTTAAAGGTGAAACTGTCTGAGGAGAAACCTTGTGTTCTGTCATTTTTCGCAAAGCTTCCCTTTGCTCAAGCAAAAGCATTTTTCCGAAGCTCAAGAGTTGTTGATAGAATTGCTCTTGTTCTGTCTTGGATAAAGCATCGAGCCCATATTTTAAATGGTCCTGATCAAGCTCTGATAGCAATCGGAGAATTAAATCTCTTGTCATCTTGCACCTATGGCTTCGTAAACAGTCTCAACAGAAACTTGACGCAGGTCTTCATTTGGAGCAATGAGAGGAATATGCACTAAAGACGCATTGGGGGATGGAACAGCTTGCTTCATTATCCCCTGCCTTGGGTCTGCCCAAAGAGAGACGATGCGGATTGGGAACGAGACATCGAGATAATAAAGTAAAGAAAGGATCCCACTATCTGGGCCCAATACACACCTGCAAGAATTTTTGATAAATGCAAGAAGTTGTAACAGTGAAAGCTTCCCGCGAAGATCGAGTATGTTAGTAAATGGGAAAGATGTCTGTGCGTTGATACCAAGCAAAGCAACGGGAACATTGTCTTTCTCTAATCGCTGAAAAAGTTCACGAAAAGAAGGAGCAGGCCAATTCTTATCGTAACCATATTGCGTTTCAGAATTCACATGCACTGCGATGTAGCCTTTCCGTTCGGATGGAACATCCCAATCCTGATTCCAAGACAACCGAGGAGTCAAAGTTCCTAACTGCCATCGACACCATTTTGTCGGATCTGGCCATTCCAAAATAAAATCAAAATGTCCAAGCATCCCTAGTTCACCTAAAGCCTTCTCAACATCATAAGGTTGACCGCGTTTCCAATCAGTTGCGATGAGCG
>JBGAFY010000183.1:0-3781 GCA_044226975.1 Rhabdochlamydiaceae bacterium | reverse complement strand
TTTCAGCATATTGCATATTCACAAAAATAGTTGCTCATCTAGCAATTGCTTTTTAATTAATTATAAACTCAAATTATAATACGTTTCATAATTCAATTTTTCCAACATATCTAATTAATAAATAAATCGCAGCGACACTCCTGAATTCTTTTGGGACCACCCAGAATTAGAACCCTTTTATCGACGCACATCCCATTATCTCGATGTCAACAAGCGCGTTGAAGTACTTAATAAACGTTTAAATGTAGTGCATGAACTATTTGAGATTTTAAGCAATGAACTTAACCATCAACATTCTTCTCGGCTTGAGTGGGCAATCATCATTCTAATTTTGATTGAAGTTGTCATTGCTGTATTGCGCGATTTATTTCACATATTATAAGTCTTTGATTTTCAGCATATTGCATATTCACAAAAATAGTTGCTCATCTAGCAATTGCTTTTTAATTAATTATAAACTCAAATTATAATACGTTTCATAATTCAATTTTTCCAACATATCTAATTAATAAATAAATCGCATCGACAATACTTTTTAAACGCGTTATTCGTGTTTTAATTATGGATAATTATCGTTGTAATTGAGATAATAACACTCAACTAAACAAGGATAATATTATGTCGGCAATAAATAAAACAAATACAATTCCTTTTTCAGAAAAAAGTTTTATTGCAAAAGCAAATCAACTTAAGAAACACATTGAAAATGCGTCCGACAACATTAAAAAACAAAGTTGGGTCTTTCAAAAAAACTTACCCTTTATCCCCGCGTGCTTTACTGCAGAAAGGACTTTTGAAGAATTTGCTAAATTAGTTACCCCGATCAAACAATTAGAAGAAGAGCTTAAAAATGCCAACCTCCCTAAAGTCAGCACTGCTTGTCAAAAAGCTCTATCCGAAGCAAAAGAATGTTTAGTCGATCAAAAACAGAACTATCTTGAAAAAGCAACCAAGAGAATCAACGAATTAGCCTCTAATGTCGGAAAATATTCTCAAGCTGTCTTTGATACGACAAGAATGATTAAAGATGAAAAAGGGGGAGACATAAAAAAACTTTGTGATTTTTACAAAAATTTCACGATTAAATCTGAAGTGCTCCTTTATCCCGCATCAAATCCCATCGCTAGCGCTTTAATTGAAATCGATTCCATTCAAAAATATGCCGAACAAACAGCTTCTGAGATTAAACAGCCCGCAACTATCGTGGCACTATTTAAAGCTCCTTTTTTGAGTACTATTGAATTTGACCTGCAACAAGCGCGATTAGCTTTCAATACTCAAGACAAAAAACTAGAACCTGCCCTCAATGAACAGATAAAAATAATCACCGATTCCTTAAATATCCAAGAAAACATCAATTTCTTTAAAGAGACCTTAGATCTATTCATCTCCGGATCTTGGAGCAAGGAGATCGATGATTTCATGGCAAAACCTGTTCTTAACAGTATCGTTCTCGAGAAATACAATGAAATGAGAAAGAAGCTAGGAAAAGCTGTTGAAGGAATGCGCCAAAGAACAACGCCATTTGTTCAAATCGCTCAAATGATCCAGAAAAACCATGCGTTTGGAATTCAACTTCCAAAAGAGTTGAGACTTACCGAATCGAGCTTGAACACTCTCCTTACAAACAAAGAAATTGAGCTCTGGAATTTCTGCGGTGCACTAACAGCCTACGAACCGTTCAAAAAAGCTTGGGCCAAGGGTGATTTTACTGAAATGCATAGACATCAGTTCCAAGGGATAGAACGGATGTTGCAAATTCCTGGCGTCCTAAAAGAACTGCAGAACGTAATGGACAAAATCCTTGCGCGCATAGAAAAACAGATGAACGCCCATAAATCTGATCCACAGAAACCTTGTTTTGAACACAACGATTTTCAATATCTCAACGATCTTAAATCCTTGTTGGATATGCATCCGCAATTGAAGACCACAATGTCAGACAGAATCTTACAAGAATTTAAACTCCTGAAAGTGAAGAAGAACGATGAAGAAGCCGAAAAACTCCGCTCACCATCTACTCAACCTGCGAGATTGACACGCCCGACAGTTACTGAGCCGGTTGTCACAGAAAAGCAGATTCTCCCTGCTTCTAAACAACTAAACGAATTTGAAAAACCATCCATAGCTAAAACAGAACCGTCTCGAATTAATGAAAGAACTCAAAAACCTCGAAACTGGCTGGACCGCTTGCTCAACTTCCCTTTCTTTGGCAAACTACTTGGAAAAGTTTTGATTCGGATTCTCATTCTTCAATTAAGAGACTGTTAACAGTCTCTAAGACTAAAACCTGTTTGCAAATTAGTAAATAGCAAGCAGGTTATTATATTGAATCTTCCCAAACACAAATATCATGTTGATCTAGTTCATAACGTTATTAGTAAGACTAAAGGCACTACCACATTTACTACATATCAGTCAACTTACCCAAAAATTGCTGTTTGCAATTGAAAATATTTGCAACGATTCGTTGATTTAACTTCAAATATCGTGAACAATAAAAGAAAACATTCTCAACAAATTAATGTAAAAAATATTTTCATATGACAACAATTAATCGCTTCTACTACGTTTTACAATACATCCTCAATTTTCTAATTTAAATTCAAAGTTGTAGCCCAAAATAGCAGAAGCCAAAGAATGCATCGAAAATTTCAGCTTTGTAGCCTTCTTCTTCCATTTTAAAATACAAATAAACAACACAACCATCATTAAAAATTCAACGGATTACACTATAGATTTAAAACCTTTCATAGCGTCCAACATTCAAATTACAAGCCTTGTATTCCGCGCCAACAAGCCAAAAATTCTTTTTAGCAAAGATCCCACCTAAACAATTGAATTTAAGCTTTAAGATTGAAGATCCAAAAATTCTTGAACTAATGCCAGAAGACTATACTTTCTCGCTTTTGGATAATGAATCACGCGTTGAATATCAGTGCTCAATGCTTAAAATTGTCGATAAAATGTTCTTTTCAAAATCCAACCCCACCCCATCTCATATCGGACATCTTAGTTTCGATAATTATTTAGAAGAACTCTATCAGGAAATAGGGGCTTTTAAAAAACAGGATTCGCTCGATGGGATGTCCATGGCACTCAAAGGAAAGCGTAAAGATTTATGTTCTGCTACTTATCCAGCAGGGACAGTTTTGAAATCGAATGCCCAATATTTTTTACGTATCTATTCTATCACAGAATTCCCCACTTCCATAAGTTTCTCGATCCAAGATAATTTAGAAACAATTTCTAAAGTTACCTTTGCACCTTCTGAATTCTCAAATCCAAATGGAATTACATTTCAAATCAAAGTCCCTGAGGTTTTAGCAGGCAATAGCACGCTTATCCTTAACTTAGGTCCTCAAAAATACACATTCCCAACACGGATCTGCACTCAATCAGACATCGAGGCTCATTGGCTTCAAACTTTTAATGAGAAATATCGAGACATTTCTGCACCTACACAACAAACGCTCTCTAAAAAATTTGACACACCTGTTTCTCAATCTCTATTAGAAGAATCATTCAAAAGAAAAACTGAAGAAGAAATTCCACAAGCAATCGTTGATGAAACGAATTGTGAAGAGACAGAACTACATGCAAAAAAATCCAGAAAAAAACAAAACAACACGCAAACACACCCGTTATTTGGCACGCCACAGTTAGCGAAGAATTCAAAAGAGGTCATCGGCCTAACTAACAAAGAAGAAAACTACGCTGCTACTACTACGCATACATGTACAAGCGAAAGTACTTTTAAGGAAGATGCATTTACAACAAC
>JBGAFY010000182.1:0-3222 GCA_044226975.1 Rhabdochlamydiaceae bacterium | reverse complement strand
GAGGAACACCGCTCCTTGAATTGGAGTCGCTGTCCGCGGTCCAGACTTTTTAATATCCGCAATAGAAGTCTTGAGCAGGTCGCGATAGGCTGGGTAGACAGGCAATCTCCACAACCTTTCTCCAGTAGCCTCTCCTGCTTCGAACAACTTTTTCGCAAGGATTTCATTGTTCGCAAAAAGACCAGCGACATCTTCTCCAAGAGCGATCACAACTCCTCCCGTCAACGTCCCTAAGTCTATGATCTGTGCAAGTGCATACTCTCTTTGAACATATGTCAAGGCGTCCGCAAGCACAAGTCTCCCTTCCGCATCAGTATTTGTGATCTCAACCGATTTCCCAGATAAGCTGCGAAAAACATCCCCAGGCTTATAACTCTCAGGGCCAATAGCATTTTCTGCAGCAGCTATTACGCCTACGACATTCCGTTTTACCTTAAGAGCTGCAAGCGTGCGCATTGTTCCAATGACAGCGCCACCTCCAGCCATGTCGCACTTCATGGTCTCCATACTGCCTGTAGGCTTGATATTAAGACCGCCTGTGTCATAGGTGATTCCTTTACCGACTAAAGCCGTAAAGTCTTTTGAGTGGGGATCCCCGCGATATTCCATAATGATGAGGTTCGGTCCATGGACTGCACAGCGTCCTACTGCTAGTAGAAGGCCCATCTTTTCTTTTGCAATCTGCGCTTTATCGAGAACAGTCACTTTGACTTGTGAAAACTCTTTGTGCACATCTTTGGCAGCTTTAGCGAGCGTATCGGGATTGACATCATCGGCATTCCCATTTACTAGATCGCGAACGAGGTTGACCCCTTGAAACACCTCTAACAAATGCTGGCACTTCTCAAAGTCTGTTTTCTCAACTCCAGCCAAACATACATGCGTTATTAGAGCAGCACCTTTGCCTTCAGGAGTGGACTTCCACTGATCAACGCGGTAGTTCGCAATAAAAATCCCTTCTAATGCCGCAACAGCCGTAGATGGGTCTTCATTTGGAACTGCAGCGTTTACCCGCATCCATTTTTTTTTCAATGCCATCTTTGCTGCAGAAGCATAAGAGCGGCGGAGCATTTCAGGAGAAACTTTCTTTTTTTCTCCAAGCCCAATGAGCACGATGCGCTTTTCTTTTCCTTTAGCCGGATAAATGCACACGATCTCCCCTTCTTTGCCGAGAAAATCTGATGTGCTCCAAAGTGTTTTAAGAGCGCTAGCAAATGCTTTTCCATTCACTGCAAGCTCGGCTTTGGATTTACCCTGCCAGCAAGGGAGAATTAGGCAATCAGCTACAGGACGCTGCTCAAGCCTTGCGGATGCTTTCAACTGCATAAATACCTAAAAATTAAAATGGGATTTCATCATCTTCAAAATTGGATGCCGCTTTTCCTTGGCCATACGCCAGGGACTCTCCTGCATAAGCAGGCTCTTTTGCTGTATTTTCTGCATGATGTTCAGCACCACCTTCAGAACGACCTTCTGGCTTGCCAAACGGACTAAAGTACAAGTTTGTCGCAGTCATGCTCATAGAGACTTGAGGGCGACCATCGCGGTCTGTAAAGATCTCTGGTTTGTTCAATTCGCCATCTACAATACTTGGGCTTCCTTTTTTAAGGTGCGGGATCATCTTATCAAATTGCTCGCCCCATATAGTGACTCTCCACCAGATCGTCTCATCTTTGTCTTTGCCCCCGCGACGCACACGAGCAGCAACGCGTAATGTAGTGACTTTTTGCCCGCCGGAGGTAAAGCGCACTTCAGGATCTGCCCCTAAGTGACCAGCGATTGTGATCTTATTCATCGTTTCCCCTCTTGAGTTTAAAAGACTTTGAACCTATTCATTAAAAATTCTTCGTCAATATTCGATTTAATTTTTGTGGGTAATAGACCTCTTGCGTTGTTAAGATTCTGTCGAATTTGGAGTTCTTTTGCGCCGCTTTTCGATTCAAATTTCAGGGATAATATCAACTTGCGTATATTATCCCTGCAATTTAAATCGAAAAGCGGCCAAAATAATCTCGAAAAACGACGACCCCTTAATTACGCAAGAGGTCTAATATACGAAAGTTGATATTATTCGCAAAAATTAAAACGAAAACCGACCAAGTCCTGGTTTGTGGACAGTCTCTAAACAATCCCTAAACTCGATTATTGATAACGCTGGTTAAATTCAGCAAGAGGAATCTCTTACCATGTTGCAAAAAATTGAAACAGATCAAGCTCCTGCAGCAATTGGCCCATATTCACAAGCTGTAATTGCACATCCATTTTTATTTGTCTCTGGGCAAATCCCCATTGATCCTAAAGCTGGTAAAGTCATTGCTGAAACAATTGAAGACCAGACCCGTCAAGTCCTTGGTAATATTGAAGCGATACTCAAAGCAGCGGGGTTAAAGTTTGAAAATGTCGTCAAAACAGAAGTGTATCTGAAAGATATGGGAGATTTTGCGGCGATGAATGCTCTTTACGCAGAAAAATTCCGCGGTCCGATCATGCCAGCAAGACAAGCAATGCAAGTCGCAAAATTGCCACTTGATGTAAAAATTGAGATTTCATGCATTGCCAAATTCAACTAAACAACAAGGTTGTTTTTTTAGTATTTGCTTGGATTAATGTGGAGTTCTTGAACCTTGCCTTCACGATTCCAATTCCATTCTGGTTTTACATGGGATGAAAATGCAAAGCCTTTAGGTGAAGTATTAAGCATAATTTTTGGGATACCACCTATAAAATCAATCGCACTTACAACGTCACACTCCACTTCTAACTTTGAGAACTCTTCTAAAGAGCTATAGATCTTCACAGATGCTTTGACGTCGGGAAATCCTTCGAAGAATTCTTTGAATCTTAAAGCTTCGTATTGTTCATTTATTTTTCTATAGATAATATCAACAAGGTGAATGTCAAGATTTGTGAATCCTAATAGCATTAGTTGTGAAACGATATTCCATTCAGACAAACAACCACCTGAGCCCAAGAACATCAACTTTAACTGATCAGATTTTACTGAGCCAAAGACTGTTGTAATTTTGTGCAAAAGTCTGTCTTCAATAGGAATCCTTATATTATTCCCAAAATTCGCATTTCTTTTTGCATTGTCACAGCAACACTCGCAAAGATCAAGAGGCTTTGCTCTAAAGCATCCACTTCCTGAATCTAAATCCATATAGATCCTAGCATCTGCAGAATTTAGCATGCGCACATATTCTAAAAGATTAGGTTTGCACT
>JBGAFY010000181.1:0-3222 GCA_044226975.1 Rhabdochlamydiaceae bacterium | reverse complement strand
TCTTTGCGATCTTTGAAAGAATTGATCAACCCCATGGCCACTGTCGTTAGAGATGGGATTGAGCAAACGATCCCATCTAAAAATTTAGTCAAAGAAGATCTTGTCATATTGATCACAGGTGACATTGTCCCTGCGGATATTCAGATTATTCAAGAGCAACGATGCGCCGTCAATGAAGCGATTATGACGGGTGAATCCCATGTCGTTGCTAAGACTGTTGGGGATGTGCTGTTATCTGGGACGCATTTGACATCAGGGAAGGCGCGAGGGACCATCATTGCAACAGGTTGGGATACTGAGCTGGGGAAGATCGCTAAGCTCGCTGTTTCCTCTAAAGCCCCCAAAACTCCTGTGGAAAAAAGGATCCAGGCTTTATGCAACCATCTTGGCATTGCTTCCATTGCGATGTTCTTGTTGCTCTTTACACTCGGCCTCATCCAAGGATTGCCTTGGAATGAGATGTTAATGGCGGGGATCAGCGTCGTAGTTTCCATGATCCCAGAGGGGTTGCCGATTGCTGTGACAATTGCTCTGGCTGTTGGAGTTCACAAGATGGCGCAAGAGAAGGCTATCGTGCGGCGTTTGATCGCTGTTGAGACGCTGGGTTCCACGACAGTTATTTGTTCAGATAAGACCGGGACTTTGACCAAAAACGCCTTAACTGTAGTCAAGGTATACCTTCCACAAGGTAAAATCGCAGATCTCCCGTTTGGTTCCATCCAACAAGACCCTGATTTTAAAAAGCTGGTCCGAGCGTCAATCTTGTGCAACGATGCATTTTGGGAAGAAGAAGAACTATCAAAACGGAAACTTAAGGGAGATCCTACAGAGATCGCCTTGATCCAGTTGGGCCATGAAGTGCAGATTGATGAGCTAGAATTAAGATGGCAATATCCTCGCATTGAAGAAATTCCCTTCGATTTTAAAGTTAAAGCAATGGCGACGGCACACCGTTCTGAGCATGAAAGCGTGATCGCTTTGAAAGGGGCGATCGAAGTGATCCTCTCTTTGTGCAGCGACGTGAACGAAGAAGTTAAAAAAACCATATTAAGTAGTGCTGAAGAACAAGCAAAAAATGGCTTAAGAGTATTGGCATTAGCCGAGATTGTTGATGGAACTTTAGATCCAAGTCATGGGATCAGCCAGTTTGCTGGCAAAGCGCATTTTCTTGGGTTTGTATCGATGCAAGATCTTCCTCGCGAAGAGGCTTTTGCAGCCGTTAAAGCATGCCGTGAAGCAGGTATTAGGCCCGTGATGATCACAGGCGATCATATGTTGACAGCGAAGAGCATTGGATCGCAGCTCGGTATTTATCAAGAGGGAGATGCCATCATGGACGGCGCCACATTTGATGCGCTTTCCCACGAAGAATTGTTAAAGCAGATTGGCAAGGTCTCTGTGTTTGCACGAATGCACCCTGTGCAGAAAGTTAAGATTGTTGAGATCTTACAGGAAATGGGCGAAGTAGTCGCGATGACAGGCGATGGGGTGAACGATTCTCCAGCGCTTTCAAAAGCGGACGTCGGTGTTGCCATGGGCAGTGGGACAGAAATAGCCAAAGATATGGCCAAGATAACCATTCTCGATGACAATTTTGCCACCATCGTAAAAGCAGTTGAGCGAGGGAGGATCGTTTATAAAAACATTAAGCTCGTGGTTTATTACCTCCTTTCAACATCTATTGCGGGTGTGTTGTTAATGGTTGTCGCCGTTGCCTTAGGTTACCCTTTACCGCTCACAGCAGTCCAAATCCTTTGGATCAATATCGTCACAGAAGGGACTGTCACCATAAACTTGATCATGGAAGAAGGGGAAGGCGACGAGATGCACCAGCCACCGCCTTCAGTACAAGACGCAATTTTGTCTCCTTCCATCCTAAAAAAAATGGCTGTTGTAACCCCTGCACTTGCAGCAATCCTGTTTGGGTATTTTATATGGCGGTACAATCAGCAAATTCCTTTGCCATTGGTCCAAACAGAAGTCTTCACCCTGTTTGCCTTTTGCGCTTGGTTTAAAGTGTTAAGCTGTCGCTCTGAGAAAAAATCAGCATTTAAGAAGAGTTTGCTATCGAACAAGTATTTGATCTGGGGATTGCTCTCGGGAGTAGTCTTACAGATGCTGGTATTGTACCTTCCGATCTTCAACGAACTGTTCCACACTATGCCTTTGTCTGCTCTAACAATGCTCAAACTGCTTGTCATCGCGAGCACGATCCTTTGGATCGATGAGATATTGAAAATGGCAGTGTCTAAAAAATCTCCTCCCTTAAAATCATAAGAGCCTGCATCTTCTAATCTTTTTCCCAAACCTCTTTCATTTTTTTGATTACAAACTCAATAAATTTTGAATCGCCCTTGGTTTTGTCGCAACTGATAAATACGAAGTGTCTAATACTAAGTTCAGCGTTTGGAAGGTTCAATTTAGAGTAACTGTTTAAGGTCTCGACAAATAAGCTAGAAAAAATATGGTCGTGGGAAAGATTTTCATTAAAAATTGATATTACATATTCTTGCAGTTCTTTGAAATTAAACTGGGGTCTGGAAGAGATCATGGTAAGATAATGCAAATAAAATTCTATCGTAGCCCTATAGAAGATGTCCTTATAATATTCTGGCGGTAGCATGTTTTCTATAATCGATACTTTTCCAAAATCATTATGGTGTTGTGTATTGATCTCAGCCTTTTGTAGAGTCACCCAATAAGCGTGCTTGTATACAAGATTGCAAAAGAGTAACTCATTTGGAAAATCTGTAAGAATCTTTGAGGTATAATCGAGTATTTTTATGAAAATGCTGTGATTACTTGGCTCAGTTAACAAAGCAGCATTTTTCTTTAATTTTTGGATTTCGATGTTCAGAGATTTTAGCACTTGGATAGGTTGAGTTTTGTCGATTTGTGACGCATTAGTTACAGGTGCGACGAGCGCATAGGCAAGAATTTTAGGTTCTTCGAAGGGTGTTGTTGGTATCGTAGAGCGATGATGAGTAGTTCCAGGATTCTCCATAGAAAGTTCTTCTTTTTCACAAAGAGGGAAAGTTCCATTTTTTGATGAAGTCAAAAGCTCATTATTAAGGGCCTTGATTGATGCATCTAATTGAACTGCTTGTTGAACAAGATAGCTGAAGTTTTTATCTTCAACAAATTGTGTGATCGCTTTTCGGTCAAGTGGACAGGTTGTCGTATGATTTTTTTTCATTAGCAACATACCTGTCCCGCTTACTT
>JBGAFY010000004.1:0-24839 GCA_044226975.1 Rhabdochlamydiaceae bacterium | reverse complement strand
GTTTATTGTCAAAATATTGGGCATTCAGGCGATCGTAGAGCTCTTTTAAATTATAATGCTCTCCCTGATGGGTTATCTTATAATTCCTACGAGTACGTACAGATCGCCTTTTGCGTTTTGGTTTTAGTCCCAAAAACTTGATGACTCTATTTATCACAATCTTCTCTATTCGTCTTTTACAATATACCGTTTGAATGACTCTTCATGCCAATGGCCATATGAGCACGGCATACCCACATTTCCACCATATCTAGAATCTTGAGTCAGCTCAGACAAAGAGTGGATCACTGTCTCCATAGGGGCGCTAAAAAAAAGGGCCATTGTATAGCGCTCTACGCATCCAGCCGCTTTTTGGACCCTATGCTCAGTAGCCTTGATGGCATCGTTTGTCGCTAGCTGTCCAAATTCCCCGACCTGGAACAGAAGGATATCTGGATCGTTGGCAACGACTTTTTTAAACGCTCCATCGACCTTGGTTTTAACAAAGAGCCCAGCTTCCATAGGTTCAGAAACTGCTTTCCCATTTTCAAAATAGAAAGCAGGAAGAAGAGCAGTGAACATTCCATGATCATAGTGAGCACCGCACCAATAAGGGTTGTCCACGGAACTGTTTGTTTGTTTACGGTAATAGAGCATCCGACCTACGCGAGGGACCCCATCAACAGAAATCCCTGTGGATGGGCCTAGAAGGCCGATCTTGCTCATCACAGCCTCCCCGGCCTCTGACATCACTCGCCCAAGCTCTTGAAAGGGTGTTCTGAGGTCAATTTCAAGAGGCCATTTGTTTTCAATGCAATCAGGAACAAACCCGTAGTAGGATACCTTGAGATCATCAACTACCCATCTTCCATCAGGACGCTTAAAACGCTCTTTTCCCATTTCATACCCTAAGAACTTTTCGCCCAGAGCTTGATTAGGAGCATACTTTAACTTAATTTCTTCTGGTAAAGCTGAGAATTGTCTCGCAGTTTCAATAAACTTCATCACTTTGGCTTTGTATCCTGGAATTCCTTTGATCCCGACGATGCCTTTCTCATGCAGCGCTTTTTCCAAAGTGACCAATGCTGCAGGGTCGCTCCGAATAAAATCGTCATAGGCTAGAACATCTAAAGAGAGAACTTCGATCTGATCGGTGGTGCTTTCCATTGCACATCCATCTTTAGCCATCATTATGCCTAATACAGCTAAGGTTATCACCTTCTTAAATTCCTTCAAATAAGGGATCATGACCATCTCCAACGTTGTGAATTTAAAACGAAGGATGGGATTCTAAATAAAAAAATCTCTTTGCGTCAAATAGATGGAGTCACACTTGAGAAAAGGACATCAAAAACTTAAAAAAGCATTTGATGTCCATTGTCTGATTAAAGCTTAGAGCTTTCCGAGTAATAGTAAGATGAGGAGGATGACCAAAATCACACCCAAAATACCCGATGGAGTGTAGCCCCAGCCTCTGCTATAACCCCAAGTTGGGAGCGAGCCGATTAAAAATAAAATCAAAAGAACAATTAAGACTGTACCTAGCATTGATTACTCCTTATAACAAGCGACAAAAGCACGTGCAACAGCAATAATCTCTCATTAATTGTAAATGTAATTATTAATCAACTGATTTATTTATGTGAATAGCAATTATCCATTCGCTTTCGCGCAACCTAAATCCGATTTTTGAGTCACGTTCGGTATAAAGAGTTGGAAAAGCTCATCGAGAATTTATTACGATAAGTTCTTTAGAGCCTATCTGCGAATTTTTTGGTTTGGGGGGCAGATTTATTTTTCGCAAATGGTATTAAAAAATACGCAGACAGGATCTTAGCTTTTCTTTTGCGACTGAAGGATATGATGGTCAAGCTTTTCAATTATTGACAAATCTAACCCACATTTTCTGATAGACCAGTATAAAGATTCAAAAACAGGCCATAAGTCTTTGCATTTTTGGCAAATGTCCATTCTCGGCAGTTCTTGTTTTTTTAATTGCGCTCGTACTTTTTCGTCATACTTCCCAATAGGTTGGAAAGCTGAAAAGAGCAGCCTTTCACCCAATGTCTTAGGGAGTCCCTGTACTTGCTCTTTTGAATATGTATTAAGTTCTCGACAGCAGTCCAAAGCGATTTTTACTTCTCCACAAGGCAAATAGCATAAAGACATCATCAAGGCTTGTTCTTTGCTGCAATTTCCTTCCATGACAATGCCCATCAAGCTCTTTTGAGATACTTGATCTTCACGGAAATGATCAAAGAGAGCATTCCATTTTTTTAAAGAGAGTGCGTCTGGAAAAAAGCGATAAAACAAGGAAAGTACATGCATTCTATCATCAGCTTTTGGCCGCGAGCTATGCATGGTTGCTAAGGTATTAACAAAATCTCCTCGAATTTTATTAAAATTTGTAATGTTCTCAGGCCAAACTGTGTCTTTATTTGCCTCACAAAATTGGGAGAAAACGCGCACACTATTAAAAAGAATCCGAAGGGTAATTTCTTCCATCCTTAAGCTGCTAAAAAAAAGGGATTCTTTCTGGTACTGATAACTGCTTCTTTCTCGCGCATTTTTCCATTCAGTGATTTCCTTGGGATTTATTGCCCACATTCTCCCACTTTTTGAGATCATTAACCGATTATTTCTACTATCTGATGCAGCAACATAGGCATATGGGTTATTACCTTTCTCCTCAAGGACATTCTCTAAAACAGTATAAATAGTCGGATGCGCTAAATCCTTTCCATTAGTCGATTTAGGAGGTTTAAGGCTATCTTTCCCTTCGGAGCTAACAAAAAAGTAATGGTGTGACATCGTTTCAAGTATTTGTGCCGCTGATATAACGATCTGCCCTGCTATGCAAGGAATAAGGTCATCGCTGATCATTCCTTGTGGGATACTTTGTAAGAGCTGTGCGCACTTGCTTAGAACTTTTCCCAGATCATATTTTTGAATTATTTCGAATTTAGCAGGGGTTTGCTTTATCTCATGCATTTTTTGCGCAAAAATAATCCAACCGATTACCTTTTGTAATGCAGAGTTTTTTTGGTTGTATCCTTGCACTGAATACAAAGGAACCGATTCTTTAAACACAGAATCTAATGCAGAAGTAGGATCCGCCAAAGATATTCCAAGAGGATTCGTGTTGATTTTTTTCACCCACCTCACATCAGAGGAAGTGTTCAGTAAAGACTGCAGGTTTTTACACCATGTAATGGGTGCAGACCTACGCTTCAGTGAAGGAACAAGAGAGCCTTTTACTTGATCTTCTACTTCATTTTTTGAATTGTTGTTATTTATCGATGGGATCGCAGTTGGGGTAGGCTGCATAAGTAAAGGCAGGGGCTTAGGCACAATCAAATGTGGAAATCTATTGAAATACTGTTGTGCGTATTGATGGAATTGATGATTTGTTTGTCCAAAATTGAGGATATTTCTTACGCTGAGAAATGAAAAAACCTGCATAGCAATATCCAATGGAAGCATTGTAATATCAAATTCTCTACGTATCGGCACTTGCTTCGCTTTATCAATTTTCGTTTTGTTCTTTGAAGAAACAAGGGGCAAGTCTTCAAGAGCTAGTGTTTGCATTTCCTCCATTATGTGATCTTCACTGAGCTTTATAGGTGAAGGGGAAATCATTGCTTGAGTTTTAAATACCTTTGGATCTGGAAGGGTTTCAACAATAGAAGGCAATAAGCGCTTATTTACGCAATCTAATAAACACTTATGAGATTTAAGGGTTTTAGATTTTATTCCGATCGATTTTTGATAAAGGCTAAGCTTACTAAAAGCATTGAGGTACATTAAACTTTTCTTAGCAAAAAATTCCCGATAATCGTTCACTAAAACTTGCAATCTCCCTAAATAGTCAGAAGTTATTGTATATTGAGACTTAATCATCGAAACGTAAAGAGAATGAGCTTTCTGATCTGTATTATAGTCGCAATCCTTAGGCATTTGTTTAATACACATATCCCATGCTTTAACTGTCGCATTCAAATATCCATTAATTAAATAGGCAGCTTGAACTAAATGTGAATGCATCTCTTCTAATGAAGGATCGAATAATGGAGTTTGTTTTTTTAAAATTGTGTTAAAAACTCAAGAAATTCTGGTTAAAGTCGGTGTGATTTTATTATCTATTGGTGTCATTTCCTTTAGTTTCAAAACCGCAAGGCATGTATCAATATAAGCAGGGTCTGGTGTATTATCTGTCTTCTTATATTCGAGAAATTTTTTAATTAATTTAACATACCAGCGCAATACTTGGCTTCATATTGTACTTGGCATAATTTTGAAAACTTTTCAAATATTGAATAAATTCTTTATCAGCTTTGCTTTTGGGACCATATATATTAAATGTCCACTGGGAACAGAACCCATAGATATTTCCTCTGGACGAAAGAAAATCTCCTTTATTTTGCGCATCAATCATCAATTTTTCATATATTGACTTGTCTCAGCTAAGACGTTCCACATCTGTTGCAAAACCAGATTTTCAAGAGCTAAATAACTGACAGTGCGATGTAAGAAATCAACTTCATTTATGGTGAGAGAAGATACTTTATTTAAAATTCGATTTAATTTTGTGTGAAATGGTTTAATATCCAAAAGAAGGTCAGCAATCTTGCTCATTTTCACTTGAATTTCAGAAGAAGGGATATCTTTGACGAAAAGATTAAGATTTTCATTAAATGATTCCAGAAACTTTGCAGAAAATGATTCTTCAGAAAACAAAACTTTTTGGCTTAAAAAAACTATGACATCATCTAAAACTTGATTTGCAGAAACTTTCTTCTCAACCTCCCTTGCAAGTGTTAATTCCTTACCAATAAACAGTTTTCCTTGCTGTTGATTTACAAGAGAAAAAACAATATTAGTTTTTGAGAATTGTTGTTCTACACTAGAAATATTTGCACTCATAATTATTTTTAATTTTAATATTATTTATATTATATCAAAACAATAATTATAAACAATTAGATTGCAATTGCTAAACTACAGATAATGTGAGATTTGTAAATTCTTAAAGAACTAGTATATACCGAACGTGACTCAAAAGTCGGATTTCGGTTGCGCCAAAGCCCCGGGGTTGATCGATCGTAAGTTCACCTCATATTTTTAATATTAGGTGACTTACGATCGGTCAACCGCGGGAGCTTTCGCGCGGCCCAAATCCGATTTTTGAGTCACGTTCGGTATAAGTCAAAACAGATACGTGCTAGGAAGTAAAAGCCTATCCTCATTATTAAAGAAAAGCTCAAAAGTTCTCTTATTTCTTACGAGAATTGTGTTCAGATTTTTTCTTTTTGGCTGATTTTATTGGAACGAGTTCATACTTATAGGGTGGTTTAACTTCTACAATTTTGCCATTGCGATTAAAAACAAGCGCTGTTCCAGTACGAACTGCTAAGTCAAATGCTCTTTTAAAGCTTCTCTTGTGCGCTTTTAATATAATCTCATTAATTTCATCATTCATGTACAGCCTTCTCTATTCTTTCCCAAATAACTTTATCAAGGATTTCTAAACTACTATTCTTATTTTTTCTAGCTATCAATCTCTTCCTCGACTCTTCTGAGGAATTATCCATAATGAGAGCACTATCTGCAAGAGGCAGATAATGGATTAGAAAGTTGTTGAGTCCAGCATAATAACGCCTTACAATAGCCTCTTCAGGAACATGATGACCGCCCTGCTTTACTCTTTGAAATACTCGCTTAAATGCTTGTTGTGAGCTTGAAAGCCACAAAAATGCAAGACCGACTTCATATCCTTTCGATTTTGCAGCTTTTAGATGTTTTACATAATTTATACCTGATGCAGTCGTCTCAAACGCAAAACTCTTATTGGTTTCTAGAAGTTCTTTGAGTCTTTTTAACATCAATTTGCTTGCAGTTAAGGCCATGCTTTCAGGATGTAAAGGAGCCAGACCTCTAGCAATCTCATCTGCATTGATGAACTCATAGAACATTGTCCTTGTAGCTATCAATTCTAAGGCCATTGTAGTCTTGCCAGCTCCATTAGGTCCCGCAATCATGAGAATTTTTTTTGACATGAATCCACCATCAAAAAAATGAACAAGCAATCATCAAAAATCTACACTCGACTACACAAGATAACAACAAGAAAGTTAAAGATATTGCAAAACTTCAATTTCATTCTCGCTAGTATATTCGAATTTTTTGCAAAGCGAATTTTGCAAGAAGTCTATTTTTTGTGACGAGAAATATACTTTTCTCGTAGTTTCTTGAACTCTTTTTTGAATTCTTCAATCTCGGCGTCGCTTTGCTCCTCAATTTCCATCAGGCTGTTGCGGGTATTTTTGGTGCCATAGAGCAGTTCATCGAGCTTTAATTGCATGGTGCGAGATTCACGCGTTTGCGTATTTTGGACCAATATGACCATGAGGAACGTGCCAATTGTAGTCGCAGTGTTGATCAGAAGTTGCCAAGTGTTATCGAACCCAAAATAAAAACCACTGGCTCCCCATACTAAAATGAAAAATAGTGCGATGAAAAAAGTAAATGAAGATCCCAGATAGCGAGAAGCTTTTTCCGCTAGGAAACGGAATGTTAGCTTTTGTTTCACATCCCTGGGGATATTTTTAGATTTCTGAGTTTTTTTAATCATAAGCTCAAATTAGAACAATAATCGACTAATTTCAAGCTCTTCTTGGTAGATTTAATCTATAGCGGGTGTGGCGAAGCTCTCCAGTTTTAACAAGAGCCCCTTTTTCAACTAAATCTGTTAAATCGCGTGTTGCTGTTGCTCTAGTGGTCTTTGTGATCGCAATATAATTCTTGGCACTTAATCCACCTTTAAATCCACTCGGACCTTCGGCAAACATTCTCACCAAAACCTTTGTTTGACGTGTATTGATATGGGCAGAAAGAGCATTTAACATCTTAGATTTTTCGATTAAAAAATAAAGCAAGCTCATCGATTCTTCATGTGCTTCTAAGACAACGCGAGCAAAAAACTCTACCCATTGTTGGACTTCCAATGTTCGATTACATTTTTCTAAAGACGAGTAATATTCTTTTTTCCGTTTTTCTAACATCTTGGAAATTGCAATCAGAATAGGTCGTCCTACACCCTGAGAAAGAATTTTTTCAGATAGAAAACGACCAATTCTTCCATTACCGTCTTCGAAAGGATGTATGCTTTCAAAATATATATGGGCAATGGCTGCTCGTCCAAGAATTGATCCAGATAAGTTGGTAGAATTAAACCAATCAATAAACGCTGTCATTTCTGCAAAAACACTCGTTGAAGGGGGTGCTTCGAAGAAAACTCTAAGAACATCATAACGATTTGAGACAATTTGCATTGGTTCAGGATGGGAACGATATTCTCCACAATCAGCAACACCAGATGTGCCCTTGAACAACATAGAATGCCACTGCCAGAGCATTTCATGCGTTAGTGGCATGTCAAACGATTCATACACGCTGCAAAGAAGTTGGGCCATTCGAGACTCTTTATCAGCCTCTTGTCGTTTGTTTGCATGTAATCCAAATTTTTGTTTAATGGACGACTGCAGACTTTCTCTATCAAGGATTTCTCCTTCAATTCTTGAGCTTTCCTGCCCTTCCAAACTAAGAATTTCAACTATAAAGTGATTATAATCATGTTCATCAATAGTCTTTAGATAAGCAAACGCGCTGCCGACGCTCAAAAGAAATTGTCTTTCTAAATGAGATATTGCATTGGGATCATAATTGAATTTTGGCCAGTTAGATAATTCCCAGTTCCAGGGCATGAGTTATAGACCTTTTCTCTATAACTCACAATTATAGACAAAAATGATTTATAGAACAATATTCTATAGCTCATGAATCTAGCCTTTTTATGCTAAATGACTTATATATAGGAAGTTGCCTTTAAAAAATTAATCTCGCTCCTCCGGTAAATCCTTGGAATCCCAATGAGAACCGCTCTCGTTGACGATTAATCTGGGTGTTTGTCTTTTGTCCTACATACGGCCATTGTTGGAATTCATAGCCAGCAAGCAAACGAAGGGATATGCGTCTGCGAAATTTTTTGGTAAAAAGAGAAATATCTTTCTCTTTTTCCTTTGGAAAATGCGTTTCCCAAAAAACGCCTGCAAATAATTCCCATAACCCTTTTACCGAATGAGAAGAATTGGTCGCTTTGAAATTTTCTTGGAACCTTACATCACTAGCTGCTGGTATAAGGAGATATTTCTGTTTCGTTTTTTCTTCTGTAAGCCCCCAAACAAGTGCCCCAGCGCCATGCATATTGATTCCAAAGCCCATTGGAGCTTTCCAATCTAAGTTTAACCCGACAAGACCGCCTACAGCTTGAAAGTTGTTTCTTACTTTAAGTTCTGTGGAATCTTGATCGAATATGCCAGGGATGATGAACGATCTTCACATTGATATCAATCAACATCGCTCCATACTCTTAATGCCAAAGTAAGGCCTCATGAAGAAATGGCGACCGACTTCAATTCCTCTGGCCAATTGTAAATCTAAAAGATTTGCTCTTATACGGCATTCAGCAGAAGCAGAATTGGGAATTGAAATCATGTTTTTTTGATCAATCCAATCCCATCAAAAGATCAATTTATCGCCTATGCTAGGAATAGCAGGAACCAACTCCCTCAGCACTGTCGTGGCCTTTGGTATAAACCGTGTCCAAACTAGGACAAAATCAAAGATCATAGGGAGATTGAACGCCTAATCCTAGCCCAGCCCGGGTCGTAAGAGAAATGGGGAGGCAAAGGCTAATGCTATTGCGACAGTTCCTTAGAAGCGCCCTCTAGTTCTTTCTGTAATGGACGTCGTTATAAGCGACGCCATCAACATCAGCTTCTCCAATAGAGCAGTTCTTCAACTATCCCTCGGTATTTTTTTAAAATAAACCCCTTCGCTTTTCTTCAAGATATTGAATTCGCTCTTCTATCGATTTTTCCTCATTGGAAAAACCTTTAAAAGTGCAGAGGATGAAAAAAAATACAATCGATTTAAATTTCACGTAACCAATCCTTTAAAAATCTACTCTTGCACCTAAGATCAACCCCTGGAAACTTAAATCGGCGCGGTCTCTCACACGAGTTGACTGAACAATCGTTTTTTGTGTGACATTCGGCCAATAGAAGAAATCGTAACCTGCCCACACATGAATATGTTTTGTCTTATAGACATCTGTTTCCCATTTGATACCAACCGCAATATCGAATAGCCCTTTAACAGCATGCGTCGAGTTGCGCGCAGTCAGGGTTTGCTCAAATACTTCTGTTTCTTCAGCGCGGATCCTAAAGGTCCTTGTTTTGTCTTTTCCGATGACTCAAAAACTAAAGAGGCATACGAGAGAATAAACCAAACCTTTGTAAAGGTTCCATTTCGACTCGAAACTGCCAACAAAGCCTACGGCAGAATAGTTGTTGTCGACATCAAGACTAGTAAAGCCTTTGAGATATTGGACAGGGTTACAATCGGCCTTGTAAAATGAAATATCCCAGCCGAGTTTAAGCCATGCGCCCTCACCCCCTGCAAAGGACGAACCAAAGTAACGGCTCCACATAAAGCCTTCCATCACAACGTCGACGATATCCAGATGTACGTTACAATCAAATACTTGCTTTGAGGTGGTCAGACCTTCGATCGTCCTGATCGAATCAAAGATCAGCTTATTTCCAGGAACTCCTGTTAAATTTCCGCGAGCTTACCATTTCCCATTAATTGAGATGCAACCACTGTGCTGAAACATCCCAATGGTTACAAGTCCAACGCCCATCAATTGAAATGCCGGCGAATAGTCAAAATGGACAGAGCGTGTCTTGAAGTTATTTAGAACGATATTGTCTGTAGGGCTTAATTCAACATATGCAGTTGTTGTAAGGGCGACTCCATCTAGAGAAGCTTTCCAATAGATAAATTCTCCAAAGAAAAAACGGTCGTTCTTTCTGCTGTGTTTAATAACGACGCCGCTGTCTTCTTCCAATTTTGATCTTTATCTTCAATAGAAGTTTCCACCGATTCTTTGATATTAACGGACTGCAAAGTGAGGTCGAGAGCGTAGCGATTAGACAGATCCATCATTTTGTTCCTTTCGATCAGCAAAAGAGTTGAGTAAAGAAGAAACTTAAACTTTGTCGTGAAAGTAGTCAAAGAAAATTGATTAATACCATTTGTGAAATTAAATGCACATTTCAGCAGTGTGAAAGTTCTCGTTTAACGATCGTAAGTCTCCCAATAATAGAAATATAGGAGCGACTACGATCGTTGAACCCCGTGGTTTTGACGCGCTCAAATGCATTTATTTTTCAGAAATGGTTTAAATGGACTTTTAGAGACTCTACAAACTAAAGCTCGCCGATTTTAAGGATATTTTGAAGCAAATACCAACAAAAAGCCTCCAGAAAGAGAGGCTTGAAAAGCTCTGTGCAAGTTGAATTCGAATAAAGTATGTAGACAGCGATTCAATTCAAACTTTATCAAAGATAGGAAATCTGTGTTTCATCCCAGTCATATGATCGAACGCAGTAACCTCTTTCGTCTCTTCATCAATATTGCCATCCCAACCACCATTAGAGCCGTCTTTATAATGTGCTTTATTTTTCTTTGTCCTTGTGGACAGTCTAAATCATATAATGTAATTACGCCAGTGCCACTAAAAGAATATAATTGATTGCCTGGAAGATTAAAACCTGAACCAAAATTTACAAGCCGACTATCTATAAAACGAGGATCTTGTGCAGAGACAAGATATATTTTATAGTTTTTTATGCTTGATCAAAACTATATACGTACTTAGTTTTTACATATTTTTCGCTACTTAAAACAAAATAGAAAATTCCATTATGAAAATGGGATGGGTTGTAAACATCACTATATGTTGCTGATCTTTGTTTTGTAGTGAAATCTGCTAGCACTAATTTAGAAATCTTATCGGTAACAGCTATGATCCCACTTGTCTACATTGACTGAATACTTTTCATGGAATTTTCGATGGTAGAAATAGCTTTTGGAATCATTTACAACGTTGTTTGATGGATAATCGGTTTTTACGGGACATATTTTTCTTAGGTCAATTTCCTGGAGCGAGATTTGAAAATTTTAATCGGGGCGAATTAGAGCATATAATTCTGTTTCAAATCAATTAGAAATAATTAAGGAAAATTCACATTTGAATAATCGCCTTCACGCGGGAGAAGTTCGAAGATACTTGAAACAATTTGAAGAAAAACCTTAAGTTAATTTTTACATTTTGACATCTGAAAACCATTTTTATTCTGTATCTAAGGAGATCCCACAATGAAAAATGACGACCTCAAACCGACTACAAACGATGCCGGGATTTCCGGTCTCCAGCGACGAATATTTCGACTGCTGGCCCAAAACGGCCCCGTCTTACTACAAGACTACTATCTTTTAGAACAGATGGCTAATTTCAACCGTGAGAAAATTCCGGAGCAAGGCCAACCACATGCAAAAGGATCAGGAGCATTCGGCTACTTCGAGGTATAACTAAAGACGTCAGTGCCTATACTGAAGGCAGCAGTTTTTCAGCCCAATAGAAGACCGACACATTAATACGATTTTCAACAGTGGCAGGAGACGAAATCCTGATACTTGGCGCGATCCTAGAGGCTTCGCTTTGAAGTTTTATACAAGCGAAGGCATTTACGATATGGTTGGAAATAACACTCCCGTATTTTTCGTTCGAGATCCTATGAAGTTCCAACACTTCATTCGCTCTCAAAAACGGCGCGCAGACAATGGCCTGCGAGACAATGACATGCAGTGGGACTTCTGGACCCTATCACCTGAGTCTGCACATCAAGTGACGCTGTTAATGGGGGATCGGGGGATTCCGAAGACATGGCGGAATATGAATGGCTATTCAAGTCATACATACATGTGGGTTAATGCAAAAGGTGAGCGTTTCTTTGTGAAGTATCATTTCAAGACAGATCAGGGGATTGACTTCCTACCCAGGAAGAGGCCGATCGCTTAGCCAGTATCGACGGGGATTATCACCGCCGTGATCTATTTGAGGCAATAAAGCGGGGTGATTATCCTAGTTGGACTCTTAATGTGCAGATTATGCCTTTGAGGAGACTGCCATCGACTTAATCCTTTCGACCTGACTAAGGTTTTTACCATAGCGATTATCCGCTAGAGAGAAGTTGGTCGGCTGACGCTTAACCGCAACCCCTTGTAGATTTCCATACGGAGATTGAGCAGGCCGCTTTCGAACCGAATAAACGGGTGCCGGGTATAGGTCCTAGCCTGGATAAGATGCTTCTCGCACGCCTCTTTCTTTATGCCGATGCTCATCGCGCGCGTTTGGGAGTTAACTACAAGCAAATTCCGGTCAATCATCCAAAGTGTCCTTTCCATACTACAGCAAGGATGGGGCGATGCGGATGGAGAATGTTTCCGATCCTGTATATGCTCCAAACTCAAAAAGGAGGGCCTAAAGCAGATGGTCAACGCTATCCCCAGTTGGAAGTGTGGGATGCAAGTGGTGAGTTTGTACGTGCTGCCTATACTCATAAGAAAGGATGATGACTGGACTGGAGTCAAGCAGGCGACCTGGTACGGAAAGTCATGGACGATGAGCAGCGTAATCAGTTGGTTTCAAATGTGGTCGGACATCTTAAGAAAAGGTGTATCAGAACCTGTTCTACAAAGAGCGTTTGAGTATTGGCATAACATCGACAAGGATATCGGGGAGCGAATCAAAAAAGGTGTAGTGAGCCTAAAGGAAAAAACGCTTTTAGATTGCTCTAAAAAGCGCCTAAACTTCGGGTGTAGGATTCGAACCTACGACCAACGGATTAACAGTCCGCTGCTCTACCACTGAGCTAACCCCGGAATAGAAAAGAGGATATTACTAAACACCTTGATTTTCGCCAATATATTTTAACTCGACTTTGTACAATTTCATGGCATCTCCGAGAGAAACACTTACAAATTTATTGTTTTTTCACTCATTAATAGCTTCTTCGACTATTAATTTCGCGAAAATACAATAAATTTGCAGAGCGCTTCCTCTGGATTTGCTCGCTAAAAATTATACAAGGTCGAGTTTAAAGATTCTAAAATATTCTAGTCGTCTGATAATGTCATGTGCATGGATGAAATCTTCGGCTACATCGATAGCATACTCTTTTCCGACAGCGAAAGCGGATTCACTATCGCAAGGCTGAAAGAACCCAAGCAAAAAGACCCGACCACCGTCATTGGCAACCTCCCCTCTGTCCAACCTGGCGAATCGATCCGATGCCATGGCACCTGGAAGCACCACCCCAAGCACGGCCGGCAGTTCGAGATCTCCTCGTTTGAGATCCAGGCCCCTTCTGACCTCGTCGGCATCCAAAAATATCTTGAATCGGGAATGATCAAAGGGATCGGCCCTGCCTATGCGAGTAGGATCGTAAAGCAATTTGGCACGGACACGCTAAAGATCATTGAAGAAACTCCTGAACGCCTTGATGAGATCAGCGGACTTGGGCCCAAGCGGATTGAGCTCATCCGCAAATGTTGGGACGAACAAAAGTCCATCCGCACTGTGATGATTTTTTTGCGAGGGCATGGGGTAAGTCCAGCTTTTGCCCAAAAGATCTTTAAAGCCTATGGGGATGAAAGCATTGAAAAAGTGCAAAAAAACCCTTACGCACTTGCTAAAGAAATTTTTGGTATTGGTTTTAAAATTGCCGATGGGATCGCCCAAGGGCTCGGATTAGCCCAAGACTCCCCTGCACGGATTGAAGCAGCCATTGAGCATGCGTTATGGGAATTGAGCAACGAAGGACATGTGTGCTACCCCGAAGCAGATTTAATCCCCTATATCGAAAAAATGCTCAATATTGAGCAAACAGCTATTGCTGAAAGATTGAAATGGATGGTGGAAAACAACGTCTTGATCCGCGATGAAGAAAAGATCTTTGTCAAACCTCTGTATGTATGGGAAGTCGGGATCGCTCGAGAACTCGCAAGGATTGCGCAAGCCCCTAGTGCGCTCCGAGGCATCCTAGCAGAGAAAGCGGTTGACTGGATCGAGGAAAAGCTCCATTTAAAGCTCGCTGAAGAACAAAAAGAAGCCGTCGTTCTCGGCATGAAAGAAAAGTTCTTGGTCTTAACTGGCGGCCCCGGTACTGGTAAGAGCACAATCACCAAAGCGATCTTGCGCATCAGCGAAAAACTCACCACTTCGATCCTTTTAGCAGCGCCCACTGGACGCGCTGCAAAGAGGCTGGCCGAGATCACTGGCAAGCCAGCATCTACGATCCACTCGCTTCTTGAAATGGACTTCACAGGGGGCGGATTCAAAAAGAACAAAGAAAATCCCCTTGTTTGCGATCTGATTATCATCGATGAAGCTTCGATGATCGACACCCCGCTCATGTACCATCTCATGCGCGCTATCCCCTCGTCAGCTCGCGTAATCTTTATCGGTGATATCGACCAATTGCCAAGCGTAGGCCCTGGAAACATTCTTAAAGATATGATCCGCTCAGAATGTTTGCCTGTGTGCCGCTTACAAAAGATCTTCCGCCAAGCAGAAGGGTCAAAGATCGTGACCAATGCGCATATGATCAACCAAGGGGAATTCCCCGATCTGCGCTATACGCCTGGAAGTGACTTTTTATATTTTGAAGTCGAAGATCCTGAAGAAATCGTGAATAAGATCGTCGACCTTGTGCGCTTCCAATTACCAAAATCGCATCGTTTCCACCGCTTTGATGAGATCCAAGTCTTAGCACCCATGAGAAGAGGGGTTATCGGTATTGAAAATCTCAACATCGTCTTGCAAAAAGCTCCAATCAAGCGAGCATCCCCTATCCGCATGGGACGGCTGTTCCACGTTGGCGATAAGGTGATGCAGATCCGCAACAATTATGAAAAAAATGTGTTCAATGGAGACGTGGGGAAGATCGTTGAAATCAACTTAAGCGAACAAAACCTCAAAGTCGCTTATGAAGATAAGTGGGTAGATTATGGTTTTGACGAAATGGATGAACTGGTCTTGGCGTATGCTGTCTCCATCCATAAATACCAAGGAAGTGAATGTCCTTGTATCATTATCCCCACACACACAACACATTTTAAACTGCTCCACCGCAACTTGCTCTATACTGGAATTACAAGGGGAAAGAAGCTTGTCGTGTTAGTTGGGACAAAGAAAGCGATCGGAATCACAATAGGAGCGCAGAGAGCAAGCAGCTACTACAGGCCTAGAAAAGAGAATTCGAGAGTTCTTAAGCCCAGTTGCCGCATCAGAAAGATAACCGCACTCGACTTTGGACATTTCAGGTTGTATTAAAAAAAATTACTCTCTTTTTTGCGCGAAGCGCCCTTGGAGTGCGTGCTCTGCGCCGCCCTTATTTTCCCGAACACATCTAGGGCGGTGCAAGCACGCTGCCTCAAGGGCGCTTCGCGAGACGAGTGTAAAATCTTATCGTCAAATTGTCCAAGTTTGGTTGATTGGATCGCCAGCTTTGGCTGAGAACGTTTGCAGTTCCATGCCATAAGAACCCTCTGCAGCCAGCACCATACCTTGGCTCTCAACACCTAGTAGAGTGGCTGGAGTGAGGTTTGCTACCAAGGCGATCTTTTTGCCTATCAGGCTCTCAATGTCTGGGATCTTGTCGCCAATTCCCGATACAACCGTGCGCTCTTCGAACCCGAGAGACACTGTGAGTTCGAGGAGCTTTTTAGACTTTGGGATTCGCTCCACTTTAAGAATTTCAGCAACGCGCAGATCAAGTTTACGCACTTCATCAATAGAAATAGATGGTTTTAATGACTCGTAAGGGCGAGCGATTTCTGGTTGCACTTTTTTGCCTAGTTTGTTGCGTAGTTCATCAAGTTTGGCGATTTCTAAGGCAATCGATTCATCTTCGATTTTTTGGAACAGCACATCTCCTGGACGAGTTAATTGCCCAGATGGAATCGGATGACTCATGACTTGGTCCCAGATCTGCTCTTTGAGTGGTTGTGAGGACCCGAGGTAAGACCACAACTTCTCTGCAGTTTGGGGAATGATGGGATAAGAGATCAAAGCGAGGACCTTAAGGCAGTCTAAACAAGCGTGCATAGTGTTAGAAAGTTCTTGTCTCATCTCTGGATTTTTTGCTAAGACCCAAGGCTTTTTAGCATCAAAATATACATTAGCGGCCTGTGCAAGTTCCATAACAATCTGGCTGGCTCTGCGCACATGAAATTCGCTATAAGCAGCTTTTGCTTCATCTGCTAAGGTATGTATCCGTTTTACAAAAGCCTTATCTTGCTCATCAGGGTGATCACAAGGAGGGACTAAACCATTAAAATGAGAGCGTAAGAACACAAGTACGCGGTTGGCGAGGTTTCCATATTTGCCGAGGGAGCTCTGCATTACAGCGGCTTTGGAAGTCTTTCAAAGAAAACCAGAATCTTGATTCTAGGCATTTTGGATCTACCCACAGCGGATTTGATCAGAAGTGAACTTTTGGAAGAACGACTCTAAATCAATCATCCACCCTTCAGATTTGCTAAACTGACGTCCTTCTAGATTGTAAAACTCATTCGCTGGAAGTTCATCTACGAGTTTTATAGGCTGGTCTTGGCCCATGCACATCGCAGGGAAAAAGACGGCATGGAAGGGTATGTTGTCCTTGCCGATAAAATGGACAAGTGTAGTTTTTGGATCAAACCAGTAGTCTTTCCAAGCATCTGGAGACTTTTTGACGTTGAGCGCCCAGTCTTTTGTAGCTGATATGTATCCAATAGGTGCATCAAACCAAACATAGAAGACTTTCCCTTCCGCTTCTTTCAGCGGAACGGGAATCCCCCAGTCTGAATCTCTGGTGATAGCACGAGGATGGAGGTCATCAACATAATGACTAGCGAAATTCAAGACATTCGGTTTCCACTTCTTGTCTTGGATCCATTTTTTTAATTTATCTTTGAAAAGGTCGAAGCGCAAAAACCAATGCTTCGTGGCTTTTCGGACCAAAGGGGCTCCAGAAATTTTAGAGCGCGGGTTGATCAAATCGGTGGCTTCGTAACTCGATCCGCATTTTTGACATTCATCCCCTCTTGCCTCAGTAAATCCGCATTTCGGGCAAGTGCCGACAACATAGCGATCAGCTAAAAATCGATGGTCTTTTTCAGAATACAGCTGATCTGTGACTTTCTCTTCAATGTACCCATTTGCTAAAAGTTCACGGAAAAACTCTTGGGTTGTCTCGTTATGGCCTTGCCAGGTTGTCCGCGAAAAATGATCGAAAGAAACATTGAGCTTCTGAAAGAAGTCCCGGTTGATCGCGTGATAAAGGTCGACATGTTGCTTAGGGGTGTGCCCCGCAACTTCTGCGCTTAAGGTGATCGCAATTCCATACTCATCAGAACCGCAGATATATAATACGTCATTGCCAAGGAGCCGTTGAAATCGGGCATAACAGTCTGCTGGAAGATATGCTCCAGCAATATGCCCAAAATGCAAAGGCCCATTCGCATAAGGAAGTGCGGAAGTGATGAGAATTTTGCGCGCTGTCATTATTCTTCAGTATCTTCTTCGTCGTCCATTTCATCGAGCAACTTACGATCTTGGAGAACTCGTGGGTTTCTCGCAATATCATCAAGAGTCTTTTCGATCGTGAACTCTTTTCCTGATTTGACGTCATAACGTGCCAGGGCAATGGCATAATTAGCCAAATCGAAATTGCTTTTGAAAAGCCCTTTCAAACGTTCGTTGGTAAGATATTCCTTAGCCATAGTTTCTCCTTATTGCTTATTTATTTGACAATGCGTACACGATGCTCTTCAGCTATCACGATGCTACGTAGGATTTGGTATGCGATGTCAAGTTCATCGTTAACGACATGATAGTCGTAATATGGAATCATCTGCACTTCTTTTTCTGCCCAAGACAGTCGATGCTCCATAGTTTGCTCAGTCTCTGTCTTCCGGTTGATCAATCTCTCGCGCAATTCTTCAGTAGATGGGGGGCTTAAAAAAATAAAAATCGCAGGGATCTTCCCTTTTAGCTGCAATGCGCCTTGAGTATCGATCACAAGAAAAACATGTTTTCCACGATTCAACAAGTCTTCAACATGCGGTCTCAGTGTTCCATAATAATTTCCGAAAACTTCGGCATATTCTAGAAACTCACCTGAATGAATTTTTTGTTCAAATTCTTTATGGCTCAAAAAATGATAGTCTTTGTCTGCAATTTCATCACCACGAGGAGCACGGGTTGTGCAGGAAATGCTCACCGCAATCGGTGGAAATTCATTTTGTAACATCCGAACTAATGTCGTCTTTCCAGTTCCTGCCGGGGCACTTAAGATAAACAACAATCCCTTGGGTGATTTTCCTACTAGCTGAGCCATATATTTTTATTTATTCAATATTTTGAATTTGCTCGCGGATCTTTTCTAATTCACTTTTACTGATCACAAATTCCTTAGAGATCTCCATATCGTTCGATTTTGAAGCAATAGTGTTAATCTCTCTACCCATTTCTTGGACGAGGAAATCTAATGTTCTGCCAATACCTTTAGGGGAGCTTGTCTTAAGAGTGTCGTCAAATTGTTCAAGATGGGATTTAAGCCTCGTCAGCTCTTCAGTAATATCGATCCTATCTGCAAATAGAATAACTTCTTTCGCAAGCCGCTCATCAAGGCCGTCAATAGCCGCCTCTTTCAGCTTTTCAGTTAATTTATCTCTGTACACAGAAACTGAGCTCTCTGAACATGTTTTCATGTTTCGCAGCGAAGCTTCGATCATTCGGCATCTTTCCACAATATCTCTTTCTAAGATACTCCCTTCACGAGCACGCATATCATGAAATCCTTTGAGCGCTTCATCGACGATCTGTAGAAGCTCTTTTTCGATAATAGATGGGTCTGCCACTGTTGGGATGGTAGATTGGTTGAGCTGGGATACGAGAAACTCAAGCGTCACTACAAGAGCGGGATCATATCCTAACTCTTTTGCCGTAGAATCCCATGCGCCTTTCAAGCTTTTAAGAGGTTCTAAAATGCAACTTGTTGCTGCTACTGAAGTTTTGTCCTCTCGCTGCGGCGTAATACGGACTGTAACTTGTCCACGATGGATCGATTCTGTTAAATATTTGCGGATGGGAATATCAAGAGACAATAGTTCGCGAGGAAGATAAATGTGAAGATCGAGCATTTTTCGATTCACACTATGGATCTCAACGACCCAACCTCCAAAAGACGTCATCCGGCTTGCGCGACCGTAAGCTGTCATACTTTTCATAGTAGCTACATGTTAACGTATGAAATCATTGAAAGTCAAGGCAATACGAGGAGTTCATAAAGACGTAAATTAAAAAGTTAAATTCTTTATTGGTGCGAAGGAAGTCCTATGAATTGGACACGGGCCAAATGTCCTCAAAGCAATCAGATGCTCTTGGGTGCCATATCCCTTATGGCGTCGAAATCCATACTCAGGCCATTTTGCATCTAACTCTTCCATGATTCTGTCTCTAGCCACTTTAGCAATAATTGAAGCTGCGGCAATCGAAACTGAAAGAGCGTCTCCATCGACAATCCCCTCTTGAGGGATGTCACATTGCTTTAGCTTATAAGGGCCATCAATAATGAGATAATCTGGAATTAAATTTAATTTTAACAACGCCCTGCGCATGGCAAGAAAAGAAGCTTGTAGTATGTTGAGGGTGTCAATTTCGGACACTTCCACGACACCAACCCCAAAATGCACTTTAGGATGTTGTGTCAGAAATTTAAAGAGGTCTTCTCTTTTTTGAGGGGTTAATTTTTTGCTATCATCAATGTTTGGGAAGAGTTCATCAGAAGGAAGGATACATGCTGCCGCAACTACAGGTCCTGCTAAAGGACCACGTCCTGCTTCATCAATCCCAGCGATGCGCTGATATCCAAGTTGACGTAATCGAGTTTCGTGTTGCGTTAAAGACATTGTCGTTGAAGAAAAGTCAATTTTACACAGAGATCAAGGAGACTAAAGAGGAAGAAAAGATTCCTTCTCGCGAGAGCGAGAAGGAATAATCATTGCTTCACTTTGTGCTTAGGTTGCTGGCTCTGCAGTAACGTTCTCTTTCTCTACTGCTGCACGAGCGCCACCACCTAATAATTCTTTAACTTTACTTGTAGCTTTTCCAGATGCGCCACGGAGATAGTAAAGCTTTGCTCGTCTTACACGTCCACGTTTTGCAATTTCGATCTTTGCAATACGAGTGACATGGAGCATGAATACTCTTTCCATTCCAGCGCCGTAGGAAACACGGTAAAGTGAAAAAGTTTCAGAAAGTCCGCTTCCCTTACGAGCGATCACTGTTCCAGAAAACATCTGGATACGCTCTTTCTCACCTTCGACAATTTTAGTATAGACGTTGATGGTGTCGCCAACGCGGAATTCAGGGACTGATGCTTTAAGATCTCCGCTTCGAGCTCTTGGATTTCCTTACACTGAATCATGGGTTCCTCTTTTTTCTTAAGTGCCTGCAATAAGTCAGGACGAATTTTTAAAGTCTTTTTCACGGCTTCTTGACGGCGCCATTTCTCAATGACAGCGTGATTGCCGTCGCGCAACACTTGGGGAACTTCCAATCCTTCGAAAATCACAGGTCGCGTGTATTGCGGACCTTCGAAAATTCCATTTTGGAAGGAGTCGGCCCCTGCAGCTTCCGGATGGCCGAGAACCCCTGGTATAAATCTAGAGACCGCATCGATCAGAACGATTGCTGCAATGCAGCCGTTTGTTAATACGTAATCTCCAATACTAATCTCTTCATCGACCTCTAAGTCAATCACACGTTGGTCGATCCCCTCATAATGCCCACAGACAAGGATCAAATGAGGGAGATCAGCTAATCGTTGGCATATTTCAGCGTTCAGCATTCTACCTTGCGGCGATAGATAAACAACATGAGACTTCTCTGTCTTCACACTGCGTATCGCCTGAACTAACGGTTCAGGCTGAATGACCATGCCCGGACCACCACCAAAAGGCCTGTCGTCGACGCGCTTGTTTTTATCTGTCGCGTAATCGCGGATGTTGTGAAGGTGGAGTTGCAACAGATTTTTTTCTTGCGCTCGTTTGAGCATACTCACATCAAACGGTCCCTGAAAATACTCAGGGAACAGAGACAAGATGTCTATCCTTCTTGCTGCAGATGCACTTTCACTACTTCTTTGTTGCCGCTTTTCTAAGGGCACGTCTCTCCTGTACTTCTTTGAGGCGTTTTGCTTGCAACTTCTCAGTATACTGTTTCATAACCTCAGGAGCTGCCTTTGCCACAAGCATTTGTGCTTGATGAGAAATTTCTGCACCTTGACTTAACCAGTAACTGATACGCTCAGCATTTAGTGACACATTGTTTTCTTCATGAAAAGGGATGTACCAGCCGAGTTTTTCGATGTATTTTCCATCGCGAGGAGAACGAATGTCAGCAACGACTAAACGAAATGTCTGACGATTGTTTGCGCCTTGTTTCCTCAAGCGTATTTTCAACGCCATAATTGTTTCTCCTTATCCTTATCTTTATCAAAATTAAATTTCTGTTTGAGATTGGGCATCTCTTTAAAAAACTGTTTCAAACGCTTAAATCCTTTGACCATGCGATTGACATCATCAATCTTTGTACCGCTTCCATTCGCAATACGATGGCGACGGCTCGGAACAAGTTCCACTCTCTCTTGGCGTTCTTCAAGGGTCATTGATAATATCATTGATTCGATTTTTTGGAATTCTTTCTCTGAAATATCGACCTGGTCAAAGTTTGGAATGCCAGGGATCATCTTCAAAAGACTCTTAAACGACCCCATTTTTTTAATCATACTCATCTGACGAAGGTAATCATCGTATGTGAACGAAGCTTTTTTTAGCTTCTGTTCCATCCGTTTGCTTTCCTCTTCATCGATATGTTCTTCAGCTTTGCGAACGAGATTAATGATATCTCCCATCCCTAAAATCCGGTCAGCCATAGAACGAGGGTTAAATGGTTGTAAATCGGCTATTTTTTCTCCGATCCCCTCAAACTTTAACGGTTTTTTCGTCACTTCACGGATAGAAATCGCTGCTCCAGCACGCGCACTACCATCAAGCATTGTGAGGATTGTTCCTGTGATGGCGATCTGTTGATCGAACTGGGCTGCCGTTTTAACTGCATCTTGTCCAGTTGCAGCACTTGTGACAAAAAGAACTTCTTCTGGATCAAGGGCATCGCGAATATCAGCGAGCTCGCGCATTAAAACTTCATCGATGTGCAAGCGACCAGCAGTATCGACAATTAAAATATCAAAATTTTCTTTCTGTGCTTTTTGGTAAGCCTCTTTAGCGACCTTTACTGCATTGGTAGTCCCCTCAACAGAATAAACAGGAGTATCTGTTTGCGCTGCGAGCACTTTGAGTTGTTCGATGGCTGCAGGACGTTGCAGATCACATGCAGCAAGAAGGACCTTTGCCTTTGGATTTTTTTTCTTCAAGTAAGCTGAGAGCTTAGCGCAGTGTGTGGTCTTCCCAGATCCTTGCAGTCCACACAACATGATGACAGAGGGCAGCTTAGCGCATTTGAGCGGCTCTTCAGTGTGGCCCATCAATGCGATCAATTCATCATGGACAACTTTAATAAACTGTTGGTGAGGAGTTACCGCTTTAAGAACTGAATCGCCTAGCGCTTTCTCTTTAACGCGTTTGACAAACTCACTTGCAACAGAAAAATTGACATCAGCATCGAGCAAAGCGAGACGAACATCGCGAATAGCATCAGCGATATTGTCTTCAGACAATTTTTTTTTACTCGCCAAAGATTGAAATAATCCCTGGAACTTTTCTGTTAAAAATCCAAACACGAGAATACCCAAATAAAGGAACTAATAGATTACTCAAGAAATCATTCAAATTCAAGGAAAAAGAAGCGGTCGTGCCCTGCCCAGTCCTTCTCAACGCGCACAGTGGTCCAACAAGCGGCGTGAAAGAGTTTTTTTACACCCTCCCCTTGACCCGTTCCAATTTCAAAAAATACTTTTGCCTTAGGGTTTAAATACTGTGGCAGTAGGGCACTTAGCCTGGAATAAAACTCAACCCCTTCCTCACCGCCCACTAGGGCTAAACGGGGCTCAAAAGCCCTTACTTCGGGATCTAAAGCAGCATATTCAAGCACACTGACATAGGGTGGGTTGCAAAAAAGAAAGTCAGCTCTTTTTCCAGCAAAAGGAGTTAATAGATCTCCTTGCAAGGCATGAATAGACACTTGGTTGCTTATAATATTTTTTTTAGCTGTGGCTAGAGCTTCTGGAGAAATATCGGAAATGCTGACCTCAAGTTGCGGAAAATGCTTTTTCAAGCAAATTCCCAGCACACCACTACCTGTACACACATCCCAAGCTACTTTTCCATCTAAGTCCAGCCCTTGCATCAAACCGACAGCTTTATCTAATAATATCTCTGTTTCAGGACGCGGTATGAGCACTGAAGAATTCACTTCAAAAGAGCAATTATAGAACTCTATATTGCCCACAATATACTCCAACGGCTCCCCTTTGCTGCGGCGTTGAAGACCTTCTCGACACTGCTCGAGCTCACGATCTTCCATGGGACGATCAAAATGCATGTAAAGTTCGATCCGTTTCATCTTTAAAACGGACGCGATCAGCTCTTCCGCCTGACGACGCGGCTTGACTATATTTTTTTTGGTTAAAAATTCTGTGGAAAGCTTTAGGACTTCACCGAGATATTTCATTCTTCTAGCTTTTGCTGGTGATAGAATGCTACGAGTGCTTCTGTGAATTCGTCAAGATCTCCTTCCATCACACGATCTAATTTATACAAGGTCAGTTCAATGCGATGGTCAGTCACGCGATTCTGTGGAAAATTATAGGTACGGATCCTTTCGGAGCGATCACCTGAACCGACCTGACTTGAACGCAAAGATGAAAGTTCTTGATGGGCTTTCCTACGCTGTTCTTCTACAATTTTAGCAGATAGAAGGCGCATAGCTTTGTCGCGATTTTTGTGTTGGCTCCGCTCTTCTTGGCAAGCTACAACTGTACCAGTGGGTATGTGCGTAATGCGCACGGCAGAGTCAGTGACGTTGACGTGCTGTCCACCAGCACCAGAGGCACGATAAGTATCGATCTTTAGATCTCTCTCATCGATCTCGATTTTTTCATCTTCATCAGGCTCTAAGAGCACAGCGATGGTAACTGCGGATGTATGCACTCGCCCTTGAGCTTCTGTTTCAGGAACCCTTTGCACGCGGTGCGTACCTGCTTCATATTGCATCAAACGGTATACATTGTGACCTGACAGGACCATAATATATTCTTTGTAGCCACCCATTTCAGATGGGGCGCAAGACAACAGCTCGTAACGCCATCCTTTTTTGTCTGCAAAGCATTTATACATCCGGACACAATCGCCGACAAAAATAGCAGCTTCGTCTCCGCCAGTACCGGCGCGCAGCTCCATAATAATGTTGCGGCTGTCTCGAGGATCTGGTGGAATTAAGAGGTTTTCGAGTTCCTTACTGACTGATAGGCGGGAGTCTTCTAGAGCTTGAATTTCTTCTCGAATAATATTTTGGAATTCAGTATCAGACTCAGCTCTTAAAAGAGCTTGCGCTTCGGCAAGTTCTTTGTCGATGCTTTGAGATTTGTTACTGAGATCTCTGACTTCGGATAAATATGAATATTCCTGGGTCAGTTCTCGGTACTGCTTTTGGTTGGCCAGCGCGTCTTCTCGACCCAAGAGCTGCTCGACGACTTCAAGCCGTTCGAGCAACTTTTGAACCTTAGGAATCATTTATGCGACTATTTGGTCTTTTTAACTTTTTTTGCGGTTGCAGTCTTAGCATCGCCTTTTGCTTGCTCAGCTTCAGGTTTAGCTTCTTGCTT
>JBGAFY010000180.1:0-3297 GCA_044226975.1 Rhabdochlamydiaceae bacterium | reverse complement strand
TTCTTGTTTTTGCATTTCCTATTCGGATTGATCATGCTTGCATTTGTATTTCCAACAAATATCTTCGGAGAGCAAGAACCCAAACTTTGCCTAACAATGATCATAAAGAACGATGAAGCAGTTATTGAAAAATGCTTGGACAGCGTGAAAGACATTGTCGATTGCGTATGCATCTGTGATGTTGGATCGACGGATAATACGACCCATATCATTGAAAAATTCATGTGGGAACGGGGGATTAGAGGAAAAATTTTTCATCATGAATGGGTGAACTATGGCCACAATAGAACTCTTTCAGTTGAGACTGCTCAAAAAATGCTTAAAGAATTTAAATTTCCATTGGAAAGCTGCTATCTTCTCATCTTGGATCCGAACTCATTAATTACAATCGGGGAATCGTTTAAGAAGAGCGCATTGAAAGAAGATGCTTATCTATTATTGGAGAAGTCATCAGCACCGTCATATTTTAGTTATAACCTGCGACTGTTACGTTCTTCGTTTCTTTGGAAAAGCATTGGGGTAGTGCACGAACATTGGTCTTACAAAGGCCCTCATGATTGTGTCAAGCTGGCGACTTTAAAGATAGAAGACCAAGAAAATGAGTCTTATAATATTGAGAAAATTAAAAAGGAGGTAGAGCTATTAGCTAATGCACTTGTAGGCGAGCCTGAAAATGAGAGATACATGTTCCATTTGGCGCAATCTTATAAGGCGCTTAAGAACTATGAAGAAGCGATTAAATGGTATCATGAAAGAATAGAAAAACAAGGCGATAAAGAAGAAATATGGTTTTCGAAGTTCATGATCGGAGAGTGCTATGAATTTATGGGAAAATGGGGCGATGCAACTTTTTGGTATCTTGACGCTTATCAATCAAATCCTGAACGAGCAGAATCTCTTCATAAATTAGCCAATTATTACCGCTATCAAGGACAAAATAATCTCGCTTATTTATTTGCAAAACATGGATCTCGAGTTCCTTTTCCAGACAATCCAATCTTGTTCAACTCACCACCTTTGTATGATTATCAGTTCGATGAAGAACTATCAATTGCGTCCTATTATACACATTTTAAAGACGATGGATACAAAGCGATCAGCGATTTATCTTTAAAAAGAAGCGCCCCTTGGTATGTAAAAGAGAATGCATATAGGAATTTGATGTACTATGTTCAAAATTTAAAAAATGCGAGGTACCACACAATCACCATTGCTCGCCCTCTCATACTTGAAGATTCAGACCAGCATTACAATCCCATGAATCCATCCATTCAAAAAACCAAGAATGGTTATTCAGTGATCTGCAGAACCGTAAATTATACTCAAACAGGCGCTAAGATCTTTAATACCATTGATCCAATGGGAATATTTCGCACGAAAAACTTTCTCCTTCATTATGATCAAGACTTCAAGTTAATTTCTCAGCAAGAAATTATCGAAAAACTCCCACGAGAACGTATTCGAGCAATTAGCATTGAAGGTCTTGAAGATTGTAGAATATTTGACTTACAGGGAAAAACGTGGTTCACATGCACAACAAGTGATACTAATCCCACCGGGAACTTGCAGATATCTTTGTGTAAATTATCTGAAGAAAAATGGGGAAGGACAATTCAAGTCGACAAACTCGTCCCATTGATTGGTCCGGACTTAAATCGCACAGAAAAAAATTGGCTCCCATTCATCAAAGACGAGCAGTTTCACGTTGTATATTCTTATGATCCTTTTACAATTTTTAAACCTAACATGGAAACGGGGCAGTGTGAAACTGTAGTTTCTTATCAGCCAACACATGATTTTTCTCGTTTTCGTGGATCAGCTGGTCCATTAGAACTTGATGGCGGATATCTCATGCTAGTCCATGAGGTTACTTTGTTTCCTGATTATTCCCGTTGTTACTACCATCGCTTTTTGTTCTTAGATAAGAATTTCAAAGTTCAAAAAGTTTCTCAGCCATTTACATTTTTACATCTCGGAATTGAATATTGCTGCAGCATGACGCTGGATCATTCTGGAAAGCAGCTAGTTTTGGCAGTCGGGATCGAAGACAGAGAGGCATACCTTGGGTTCGTTGATCTCGATACTGTGCGCTCACTCCTTCATTCATTACCAATTAATTATAACTCTCCTTACTAATCTCTAACTTTATGTTAAGAAAGCACTTTATTATCGTAGCTTTGCATTTATCAATATTTCATATTCTTTCATCAGGAGAGTTTTTTGATCAGATAGCCGTTAACAAGGGAATTGTAAAAGCGACCAAAAGAATATACCTTGTAGATTATCCTGATGCCTATAATCCAGCCATCATCAAATTTGGGCAGGGATATCTTCTTTCATTTAGATATTCCCCTGAGCGCTATTATCAGCCTTGGATCTCTTATATTGGTGTTGTGCTTTTGGATGAAAGTTTTGAGCCTATATCAAAACCCGAACTTTTAAAAACCCGCTATGGCAATAGTAAAACTCCGTCTCAATCAGAGGATGCGAGAATATTTTTTTATAGAGGCCGGACATTTGTTATCTATAACGATAACGTAGATGTCGTTTACCCAGCTTATAATGATCGTCGTGACATATTTATTGCAGAATTGTTTCATGAAAATGATCATTTTGCCCTATCAGCTCCGAAGAAATTAATCTATGAAGCTCAATATAACTATCAATGGTGGCAAAAAAATTGGATCCCTTTTGAATCCAACAAATTGTTGCTTCTAAGCTATTCTTTAAATCCTCATGAAGTGATCTATGCAAATCTTGCCAATGGAACGTGCTTTTTACAGTATAGCACTTCAGGAGATATTGACTGGAAGTGGGGGAAATTAAGAGGAAGCACGCCACCTGAACTAGTTGATGGGGAATATTTGGCATTTTTTCATTCTAGTATCATTACATCTTCTCCTGCTTCTTGGGATTGGGAAATGTGGCACTATTTTATGGGGGCATACACTTTTTCTGCTGAGCCCCCTTTTCAGATAACCAAAATTTCCCCAACCCCAATTTATTCAGAGGAATTTTATACACACTCTGACAGTTGGAAGAGAGTGGTCTTCCCAGGAGGGTTTGTCATTTCAGGCTCTAATATCTATGTCGCTTATGGAAAAGATGATTGTGAACTTTGGATTGCAACTCTTGATAAAGAAGCTCTGATGAATTCATTAGTTCCAGTTACGAACCTATCTCACTAAAAAGTTTCAGTCGATTTTAGGGTTCTTGTGAGCTGATTTGCGACTCAAATTATGGGGGTAATATACGAAAGTGGATATTACCCCCATAATTTGAGTCGCAAATCAGCCA
>JBGAFY010000179.1:0-3297 GCA_044226975.1 Rhabdochlamydiaceae bacterium | reverse complement strand
AACTTTCTTACCGGTTCTTCTCGTCATCCTCTTGTTATATTTCGCTTTCTCAAGACAGATGAAAGGTGTTGGTGCAAATGCGATGAGTTTCGGCAAATCGCCTGCTCGCCTCTTGACTAAAGACCGCAATAAGATCACTTTTAAAGAAGTTGCTGGATGTGATGAAGCCAAAGAAGAGCTGCAAGAGATCGTCGATTTCCTGAAAGATCCTTCACGGTTCACAGCCCTCGGCGCAAGAATTCCTAAAGGAGTCTTATTGATAGGAGCTCCTGGTACCGGTAAAACTTTGATTGCAAAGGCCGTTGCTGGTGAGGCTGATCGTCCATTCTTCTCAATATCTGGATCTGACTTCGTTGAAATGTTCGTTGGTGTTGGCGCAAGCCGTATCCGCGATATGTTCGATCAGGCAAAAAAGAACGCTCCTTGCATCATCTTTATGGATGAGATCGACGCTGTTGGACGCCACCGTGGCGCTGGCATCGGCGGAGGCCATGATGAACGCGAGCAAACATTGAACCAGCTTCTAGTTGAAATGGATGGTTTTGACACCAGCGAAGGCGTAATCCTTATCGCTGCCACAAACCGTCCTGACGTCTTAGACAAAGCGCTCCTTAGGCCAGGCCGTTTTGACCGCCGTATCATTATCGATCTCCCAGACGTTAAAGGCCGTTTTGAAATCCTCAAGGTCCATGCACGTAAGATCAAGCTCGACGCTTCTGTCGATTTAATGGGCGTTGCGCGCAACACTCCTGGTGCCTCTGGTGCAGACTTAGAAAACATCCTCAACGAGTCAGCCCTTCTCGCAGCTCGAAGAGGACGCAGCGCAGTTACAAGCCAAGACGTCACTGAATCTTGCGACAAAGTTCGCTATGGTAAAGAACGTAAGAGCTTGGAAGTGGGCAAGCCAGAAAAACTCACCACAGCTTTCCATGAAGCAGGCCATGCTGTAGTTGCACTTGTTGTAAAAAATGCAGACCCTGTCGACAAAGTCACAATTATTCCTCGCGGGCTTTCTCTTGGCGCGACACACTTCATGCCAACTAAAAACCGCTTGAGCTATTGGAAAAAAGAAATCCATGACCAGCTCGCTGTCTTAATGGGCGGTCGAGTTGCTGAAGAGATCTTCGTCGGAGACATGTCAAGTGGAGCTCAAATGGACTTTTCCCAAGCGACACGCCTAGTACGTAGCATGGTGTGCGAATGGGGAATGACGGAAAAATTAGGCCCAGTTGCCTACGATGAGCGCAGCGAAAGTGGACAGTATCTCGGCCAAAACGGATTTCATGACCGCAGCTACTCGGAAGAAACAGCTAAAAATATCGATGACGAAGTGAAAAAGATCCTCGAGACCGCATATACCTATGCAAAAGAGATCCTCTCTACACATCGCACACAAGTTCAGCTCATGACAGACATGCTGATGGAGTTCGAAACGCTCGATCGTACAGATGTCATTGAGATCATGAACAATGAGTGGGACATAGAGAAGAAACGCAAGCGCATGAAGGATACAGAAGACCTACAGCGCAAAACACCTCCTCCTCCTCCAATCAAAGAGAGCAGCACTGAGAATAAGCCTGCTCCGTCTACTGACGGTCCAGCGCCTCAAGAAGCCTAATCTATAAGCAAGAAAACTCCATCAGCGCAGAGTGAAGAAGGAGACGCAGAGAGCGCTGAGAAGAAGAGTCTACTCGCCGCAGGCGACGAAGTTATCTCATGAACGCCTCAGCGTTCATGAGATAGAATCTACTCTGCGCTGATGGAATTTCATCTCTTCCGACCACTTCTCTCCTATGGTGATGCCCCTCTCTTCTCCGTGTTCTCTGTGCCTCAATCTTCGCTCTGTGCTGATGAAATTCCATCTCTTCTGATACATGTCTCTAAGCGCGAAGCCCCTCTTTCTTCTCTATCTTTTCTCATGCTGGTGGAGTTTATCTTAAAATTATTTCTTTACAGTGCAGATGGAATGACGGGCATAGAAAAAAAAAGCCTTCGCACAGATGACTCTGTGAGAAGGCAGTATACAAACAAGGAGGAAAAAGGATTAACGTTTTGAGAATTGGAAGCGTTTACGAGCGCCTTTAAGGCCGTATTTCTTACGTTCACGTTTACGAGGATCACGAGTTAGATAACCCTGAACTTTAAGATCATGGCGTCTATCTTCGCTTTCCAGAACGAGGGCACGCGCAATACCCAAACGGGCAGCGATCATTTGGCCCTGGATCCCTCCACCCTTAACACGGATGAGGATATCATATTTTTCAGGAGCTGAGAGATTGACAAATGGGCTTAGAATCGTTGAACGTTGAAGCTCAAGTGTAAAATATTCTTCGATCTTACGTCCATTTACATTGATATTTCCTGCGCCCGGTCTTAAACGAACGGAGGCTACAGCTGTTTTTCTTCTTCCAGTAGCTACGTACTCTTGTGTCATACGACCTTTCTCAAATTAAGAATTTACTACAATCGGCTTTTGAGCTGTCATTCCATGCTCACTGCCGGCAAATATGCGTAATTTTTTCAATTGCGCTTCTGATAGTCTTGTCTTAGGCATCATTCCCTTGACAGCATGCTCGAGGATATATTCAGGATTCCTGCCTTGCATAACTTCAAAAGGAATTTCACGAAGACCGCTCATGGCTCCAGTATGTTTGCGATAGATTTTTTGAGCTGCTTTTGCCCCGGTAACTTTGATCTTTTCTGCATTGATGATGATAACACCGTCACCTGCATCGACGTGGGGGGTAAAGCAAGGTTTGTGTTTACCTCTGAGGATTTTAGCAACCTCGGAAGCAAAACGGCCGAGGATCTTCCCTGAAGCATCAAGGACAAACCATTTTCTTTCGGCGAGGCCTTCTTCTTTAGTGTGTAAAGTTGTCTTATTTTTGTGATTGAGGGACATTGATCAAACCTTGAAACATTAAATTTTTGAAAGAACCTATATTCTACCTAATTTCTTATTTCCGTCAACGCGAAATACGTTTAAAAAAACTGTTGAACGCAATTAGGCAACTGATTAGTCTTTTACCTCAAAATTTTTCTATTTATCGCGCTTTGTAAAAACGGAAAGTTAAAGAAGGAATTTATATGCGAATTGACTCTTCTTATGAAAGCATCCAACCACATTATTCGGCACCGACCCGCCACATCACTTCACTTACGCCCTCTAATAGGACGTGCGACAGCATCCAGTCTCATACACCCTCAGATATGATACATAATGCCCAGCCTAATAACCAGAGGATGTTAACATTCATTCGAGCTGTCAATTTTGTAAAAACTTTTATTTTCCTTTCA
>JBGAFY010000178.1:0-3350 GCA_044226975.1 Rhabdochlamydiaceae bacterium | reverse complement strand
CGCAATTGCTCCCAATCTTCAGCGGTAAAAAAAGTTCTACTAGAAATTAATTCTTAGTTTCTTAAAGATATTTTTACCCTTTGTTTACTCGTTAGAGAAGTCTATGTTTCGATTCCTAGTGCTGCTTTGTTTGCTCTGCATACGATTTCTCCAAGCGGATTTAGAAGATCATTTCAAAAAAGCCACAGAGAAATCTGAGCTTCATTCGATGCGCAATGTTGATTTCATCTACATCATTAATCTCGATCAAAGACCTGAAAAATTTGCATCTTGCCTGCAACAATTGGAACCATTCAATATCCATCCTTACCGTTTTTCAGCAGTCAATGGGTGGGAACTATCTTTAGAAGACATTAATGATGTGGGCATTGTTCTAGCGCCATGGATGTCAAACGGCCAATGGGGAACATGTTATTTGCCGAGTGGTGATAGCCAACCTTATCATGAATTAGTCTATCAAATTGGCAGGACGTACTTTTCGCATTGCATGTCTAGAGGGGCGATTGGAATTGTCTTAAGTCACCTTTCCGTACTTCAAGACGCTTATGATGCAGGATATGAAACAATATGGGTAATGGAGGATGACATTAGCGTCATTCAAAATCCATCACTACTCTCAAATTTAATCGACGATCTGGATGCGCTTGTCGGACGTGCTGGGTGGGACATTCTATTTACAGATCGCGATACGAAAGACAGCCGTGGAAACTATGTCCCTTGTACAGCCTTCGCGTGGAGGCCTAATTATTCCCCTCCTAATCCCTATAAGTTTTATGGCATTCAGGAAATAAGTCCTCAGTTTAGAAGAATTGGGGCGCGCTACGGTGCATATTCAATGATTGTGAGAAGATCAGGGATAAAAAAGCTTCTGAACTTTTTTAAACAATATCAGATCTTCCTGCCATACGACTTAGAATATACATTGCCGCCGGGAATCAATCTATACACTGTCAATCTCGATGTTGTCTCAACTCTTCCAAATGCCCTATCAGACAACGGCGGCCCGAACTATAAAGTTGAAAACAAACAACACTAAGCCTCACATGAAATTAACAGCACTATTACAGTGGTATTTGATATTTCTCGCACCTATAGTCGTGTTCGCAGACCTTGAAACCCATTTAAGGCAAATACAAAATAAGTCGGGAGCACATTCCATAAGGAATGTCGACTTTATTTACATGATCAACCTTGATCAAAGGCCTGAAAAATACTCTTGGTCGTTCAACCAACTATCACCTTATGGAATTCATCCATTTCGATTTTCCGCAGTCAACGGCTGGGAGCTTAGCTTTGAAGATATTGACGACGTCGGCTTAAAATTCTCTCCTGAAATGGAAGGGAGCTTCATGGGGACTTGTTATCCAAGTCACATGAACTTTGAACCCAGTCATGAAATCATCCAAAATTATGGCCAAACTTATTTTTGTCATTGCTTGTCTAGGGGAGCCATAGGGATCGTATTGAGCCATCTGTCAATTCTTCAAGACGCCTATGATTCAGGCTACCAGACGATCTGGGTGATGGAAGATGACATTGAAGTGTTACGGGATCCGAGAATATTATCTGACTTGATCGACAAGTTGGACCAAACTGTCGGAAGCAATAACTGGGACGTCTTATTCACAGATCGAGATATTCGCGATTCAAATGGCATCCCTAAGGCCTGTTACTGGGCAGCAAAACGCCCAGATGGAGCTCGTTTTCTTTTAGCCAATAATTTTGCTGAGAGAACACATGTTGGCGATGACTTTATAAAAATTGGCGCTCGTTGGGGAGCGCACTCCATGATCTTAAGAAGAAGTGGCATTAGAAAATTGCTGCAATTTTTTAAAGCTCATCAAATATTTTTGCCTTATGACATGGATTATATCCTTCCTCCAGGGATAAAATTATATACTGTTGCGCATGATGTCGTATCAAATTTACCGAAGTCCGTTTCTGACAATGGCGGGCCAAGTTATTTAAACAAGAATTAAGAGGACAAACGTGAAAAAGCACCTCCTATTATTTGGCATATTGTTCAGCTTCTTGAGATTTGGGGCTGCAAGTGAATCCGATTTCTTTAAAATTTTGCCGAAGAATAAGGTAAAAAACCTCCTTGAATTCGGAGTAGGTGAGTCGACGTCTTATTTTTTAGAAAAGTACAATAAAGTCATCTCTGTGGAATTTGTTACATATGGGTACGGACCTGAGACATTCAAAAGCTATCTCCCTCTTTATCATGAGTACTTTAATTGGATTCCAATCGTGTATTTCAGCAATTATGTAGGAGACACAACTTTTGCTCCCTACAAATACCTCGGTTCCGAACACATGCATAAAGCAGGTTCTTATCAATGCGCCACTCATTTAGATTATGCTCAAATCGATGACTTTTATTTGACCGAATTGAACGCTTTTATAAATAACCTTGTAAAATGCCATAAAATTGACGCGGTTGTCGTCCATCCTGCAGCATATATTCGCGGGGACATCATCAAACTCCTTTTTGGGAAAACGTCCATTATTCTAGCAACAGACACATCAAACTGTCGCACTTGTGGCACTAAAGATGTTTACGGTTATTATAAAATCCAGACACCTGAGGATTACGAAGAAATATATCTTTCAGGAAATCTTAACATGACAGTGTGGATAGCTAAAAAAGAAGCCTATGCTCAACTAGCTCAAGAAATAAAAAATTATGCAGCACTGATTGCTTATTAAAAATGCTTTAGTGTATCCTGCTTGTCATGAATACTAAGGAAACTTTCTACTCTTGCAAATCTTCATATAACTGGTGTACCTGTGCCACCAGGATTTGTTCAGTAAGCGTCCTTATTTCACTCATTCTCGTGTGCTAACAAGCACACATACATAATTAAACTCTCCTCTTCACTTTTATCCCAAATCAATCAAAACCAACAAAGAGTTTATTATGTCATCTTCTGTATCACCATCTTCCGCACCTTCGAAAGGATTTATTTCTGAATTAACTGCGTTTGTTCCTCCAATTGCATCAGCTGCATGTGCGATCACCCCCACATTTTGGCTATTCAAAATAAAAAGTGCACAGCAAGCGGGAGACCCTATTTCTCGTTTTACTGTAACTAGCTCTTTAAAAGATGGAGTAAAAGCAGCCCCCTTTCTCGGAGCTGTTGTTGGAGTCCAAATCAAAACGGAAAAATTCGTGAAAGAAAAGCTCTTTGAAATCTTTAAACTAGATAATAAAGAAGATCCAGGGTTTTGGATGAGTTTCACGAGCTCAGCGATTGTGGGAGCTTTGTCTGCACCATTATGGACTATATTCAATGCTAGAACCATGAATATTCCTTTAAAAAAAGCTTTTAAAAACTTTCCAAAGCAAG
>JBGAFY010000177.1:0-3351 GCA_044226975.1 Rhabdochlamydiaceae bacterium | reverse complement strand
GCGTCTTCTTTTTTTGCGAAATATATTCTTCCCATTACATCAAAATACTTATCTATGGTTGCTTGGTCATGTTCAGTAATGGATTTAACTGAAGCCAATGCAGTGCCATTGTCAATGTCTTTTAGCTCAACAATAGATAGGTTGTTGGCCTTTTGGAGAACTTACAGGGCGACTTAATAATCTAAGCAATGAAACTTTAGAAAAACCATTATTGATGTTATCTCCAAGTGCTGAGTCGTTATAAGTAAATGGGGCGTTAGATCCATAAAATTCTAATGTTGAATCTGTAGCGCTTCCTGTAGGGTGATGCTTCTCTAAGGCCATTAACGGAACTATAATTGTATTGGAAAAATACTCTTTAGCGTAATTGAGTATGGCTTCGCTTAATTTTATATCTGCGCTCTTGCTATACACCGGCTGCAATAGTCCAACAATTTCTCTCTTTTCCGAGTCCCAACCTAAATCAATGACTGCTCTCGCGTATATTTCAGTAGAATCTAGATCTTTACCAGGAGGTTTGATCACAATGGCTTTATGTGTTCCATCCATTGGAAATGCTAAAGCACAATGCCCATTAAAGCCTTTTCCAATCGCTGTGCAACCATTTGTCTCAAGAGCAAGAAGTAGAAGGTCCGGATATTCATCCGTTACATGAATGGTAAAACCGTCATATATCTGCTCTTTTTGGGCCTTAATTAAAGCTGTTCTAAAATGCGTAAGATCCTGCTGGAACTCAGCAAATTCGTGACATTTCATTTGGAGTTCAGCAAGATAATCAATCCCTTCTTGATCATTTTCTATAAAACAAGCATGGAGAATGTCTCCTTCTAATCCCTCTAATTTATTTATGGGGGTGGACAAAGTTCCTTCAAGGTATTGAGCTACAAAAGGCAAGCGTTTATGAAGATCAGGAATATGATTATGCGTTAACAATCGCTCTTTAAGCAGCTCTTCGTATTTTTTGCTAAATAAAATTGCGGGTTGATTCGCCTCAGAAGGAATATAATCTAGCAACTTTCCAGGAATATTTGGTTGCTGCCAACGATGAACGATTTCATTATTTTTTGGGTCTAGTTGCAACAGTTTCTGTATATGTGGGCTGGTCGCATACCGTTGTTCTTTATACTTATCCAAAAGAATCCAGGTGGCAATTTTGCCCAAAGCCTCTTTGAAGGAGTTACGCGCCTTTGGACTCATTCTATCTGGGTCCTCTATATTCGCTAAGCCACCAAGAGCCGGAAATACATTTGGGTTCCGGATTTTGAACAACTTAGATTCGATGGCATCAAGAATATTAACACCCTTAAGCATATCCATATCTAAGTTAAATGCTTTTATACAATTTTTATTATTCTCATTTTTCAATTCTGGAAGGGATAAAATTTCTCCTGTTAAAGATTTAACAGCGCCATATTGCAGCAATGTTGTGATGATTCTAATCCTCGACGAGACATTGTCTTTTTTGCAGAACATCTGGAGTAATATTCGAGAATTTCCAACCTGAGATCTCTTGATATTTTTAAAGTTTCTAAAAAACTCTAATGTATAGATTAGAAAGTCTTTATTTTTTAAATGTCGTTTGGAAAGATTGTTGTATAATTCTTTCCATTCACTATAATCGGGGGTGCCGACCACCCTGGGATCTATGTTAATTGCAAGTAGAGAAGGCAAAAGAGTGTGGTCTTTGAAATCAGACGCTGCCTTTACCCAACCCATATAAATAGGTTCCGATAGGAAGGATGGAAGTACTGCCTCTGCAGCCCATTTTTTTAATTCTATATTGTGAATGTTAGCGATTTGCTGATGCAATTTTCTAAAAACTGAGGTGAAATCGGGGTGCAGCTCACAAGCCCAAAGAAACCTAGCTTCCTGCAAAAGGCAAAATTGAAATAAATCGAGTTTTCTATCAGGATCCACTTCCTCTGACATCTTTTGCCATAAGACACGTAAAGGAGAAGTGTCTGTCGGATAACCTAAAGAAAAGAATGCCTGCATGTCAATCGTGCAAGATAGAAGGCTAGATATTTTCGGATAGTGCTCAAAAACTATTGGAAAATTCGCTCTAATTGGTTTAAAACTGCAATCGATAGTTAATGCTATACTCATCAACGCTCTAGATAAGAGCCGATGATCTTTAATCTTTTTCTCAAGACCAATTTTGAGATGCCTATGCATTTCGGATGCGCCCTCTCGACTTCTCGAAAAGAGTTCAAACATCATAGGGAAATATTTAGATTCCGTATACCTCCTCTCTTTAAGAGCTTCTACAATATAACTAAACCCAACATTGCCCCTCGACACTAATGAAACAATAAAATCATAAAAATATGAATCGTTTAACACTGAGTCTGCTACATCTAACAAAGATGATAAATCACAATAGTTTAAGAATTTATTGAGTAGTTCTACTAATTCATTTTGTGAAAATTCATCCTTATGAAGCTCTAGAATTCCTAAATATTTGGCAACAAGGAAATCCCTAGCTTTTTCAGGCTGTTTTATAAAAAGGTCAACCATCAATGAGAAAAATCTAGCATCGATATTTATTCTACTGTTAACGAGATCTAGAACCTGATTCATATTATCAGGGCGGATTGATATGGATGTCTCAATAAAGTCATAAAAGAATTTGTTATTTAAAATTGAATCAGCTGCACTTAAGACAACCATTTCATCACAAAACTTTAAGGATTTATTTAGAAATTCGACTAATTCATCTTGCGTGAATTCATTTTCATGAAGCGTTAGATACTTTAAATAACCGTTAACAAGGATACTTCTGCTACTCTCATCTTGTTTTGAAAAACACTCCATCAGCAAAGGAAAAAATCTAGACTCAGTAAATTTTCTATGTAAAACGAGTCTTAAAACATGATGTGGGTTATCTAAGCTTGATATGGATGTAACAATAAATCTATAAAAACTTTCATCTTTTAGAAGTGTATTTGCCAAATCAAAGACAACTCTTCTATCACAACAGCCTGGAGATTTATTGAGAATGTCGACTAATTCATCCTGTGAAAATTCATCTTTATAAAGCAGTAAATACTGTAAATAATTGTTGTTGCCTGTCATCATTATTTCATTGGAAGCACATGCATTATTTAGAAACTGTACGAGTTGCTGTTTTGTTAATCCAATGACTGCAGGTAAATGGTTGTTTCTTGCATTGACTTCGATGTTAGCAATGCATTCAGGAATATATTTGGCACATTTTAAAGCTTTTATTTCTTCATACCAAGACAGTGATAAAATAGATTTTGTCAGTTATATTGTTGAAAGCTTTATGGAGAAAAACCGATTTTGCAAACATTGGGAATTTACTCAATACACCACAAAATTAATAAAAAG
>JBGAFY010000176.1:0-3361 GCA_044226975.1 Rhabdochlamydiaceae bacterium | reverse complement strand
GGGCGTTTGGACAGCAATAGGGGTTTTTATTTTTGGCTCAATCATTATTAATATAATTATTAACGACTGATTGATAGAAATAAATACTAATGTTTTCCGCCACACTTGCTCGCGCTTCGCGCGAGCCGAATTTTGGGCTTCATACTGACTGGCTCCCTCTAGTGGACGAGTTCAGAACTCTCAACTGGTTTGCTATCAAAAGAGAATTGGAAGTTTCTAGGATTTTTGAAGTGTTTCCAAAAATGGCACTTCAGAACTAGAGTATTTACAAAATATATAATTGTGATATAGTTTGCTAAACAAATTAAAGAAATAACGATGGAACATTCACAATTTTACTTAGTAATAGGTTCATACTTTCAACAGAAAGATGTCCCTGGTCTCGGTTTTGACCAGCAATATAGCCAAAGGGCTGTAATGCAAACAATCGTTGAAAATACAATGTTTTCTGGAGTAATTGATATGTCAGAACGAATTGGGGCTTTTCAAGACAGAATTGGTAATTCTGATATAGAAATTATTTCACTTGAACAAAAAGAAACTGTAAAAGGTTTTTTCAAAGAAAAGCTTTCGTTTGCAAAAACTTACGAAGGAAGAATGGGGCACACCATTTATTACCAGGTTTTTACTGAAGGGCAAAAATCAAACCATCAGGAATGGTTTGGAAAATGGAAATATGGAGACACCGAAGGGTTAGTCCGATTGTGGACGATTGAAAACAAAAAAGATTTTTCTGATTGGAGGAAAGTTTCCGAAACATTAAAACTTTTGCATTTTCTTCCTGAAGATGAAATACCTATTACAACAAAAAAAGAAGTTGTTTCTACTGGTATGCATCCAATGGGTGATGAGGGTTATCTTGAAAACGAAGACCCTGACGATTTATCTTTTTGATTTTTTGAAAGAAATTAAAGTCTGAGCATTTTTTATGTTCAGACTTTTTTATTTACAAAAAGTTCTAAACCCTATTAGGGTATCAAAAAATCACCTTGATTTACAAAGTGATTTTAAGTGCTCCGAACCTGGGATGATGTTCGAATAGCAATTCTACAAGAAAGATGACCTATTTTTTCTTTCCTTTTGCTTCATGTTCTTTGTAACGTTTAGCTACTTGTCTATTGTTGGTTTCCCAAAGTTTATCTCTAAATAACCCCAGTCTGTTTGAAACAGCGTAGTTTTGACGTATAAATTTTATTATTATAGACGGGGTCATTTTTACCTTATGAAAACTCATACCAGCTTCTACTTTATTTTCTACGATTTTATATCTGACAAAACCTTCTTTGTCCAAGCTTAACCAATTTGCATGAGCAATTTTATTTCTAAACTCACTCAATTCAATAAGTTTTAAATAAAGTAGTTTTAATTCTGCAAGAAATTGTACCTGCTTCTTTCCTTCAAAGACATATTTAATATAAGCCGAGTAATCATCTTTAAGTAAATCAATTTTTTCTCTGAACTCAAGATATTTTATTATTCTATAGCCAGGTTCATATGCTCGTTCGTTAATTGCGGTGGCTAAATCTTTATCAGTGGTATCTTCCAGTTCAGAAAAAGAAATCATTAACATGCCGATTGATTTAGCATATTTTTCCTCTACTTTTTTAAGTGTCTCGAACTCACCTTCGTCTTTTATGTCGTCGCTGTATCCGTACTGTCCCATATAAGATAATTTGGTATCGAGCTTTATTTTTTCTTTAGGTTTTCTCATTTTTTACCAAGCTTATTTTGTCTTTTTGTCGAAGTTAGGAAACATCTTTTGAAGCTCATCAATCCATAAATCGCTATCAGCAATAGTCGTCAGCTCTATTAGCAAGTTATATATTTCTGCTTGTGTTGCCGTTGCGCTTCTGGGTCCCTTGTGGTATCCAGCAAGTTCAATTTTCAACTCTTCAATCTTTTCCCATATTTCTTTTGAACGCAAACTTGGATCAAGGAGTTTTTGTATGTCATCAACTATAAAACCCTTTGCTTCTTTGCCGAGCTCATAAGCCTTTATAAGTTCTGGTTTCAGTTCTTCTTCGGAATATAATACAAGATTGTGTATAACGTCATTTCTTTTGTTTTTATAGTCAGAAAGATTTTTATAGATTTTCTCTTCAATTTTTCCTGTCATCAACAAGTCGTCGAGTATTCTTGCCAACTCAAAGTTCATAAACTTTTTTTGAATGACTTCATTCATTGGTAATTTTGATAAGGCATACGCTTTTATTACACCTTCTACAATGCAAGATTGTATTAAAAATGCCTCCAAGTATCTTTCTTTATGGAATGCTTGCTCTGACTGATCAACAAGTCTTCTATAGTTTTGATAATCTAATTTTATTTTTGGACGAGACATAGAATAATAAATTATTTATTAAACTGATCTAACACTGACTGTGTATCACTAGCAATTTTTAATAATTCATCGTTAGAGTACTTCGAACGTTCAATTCTATACCATCCAGTATTCCAAATTGGCAAATCGTTAGGGCGCACTCTCCGCATCCAATTTGCGTGATCTTCAATCTCATTTGTTTCAGGATTCTTTCTAGTGTAGTGAATTATCTCACAGTTATGAATACCGTCTTCCTTCTCTTTAGAAAAAGACATTTCCTTAAACTTTTGTTGAGACATTCTTTCAAGTAAAACACGGAACGCGCGCATAACTTCTCCGTGGCAGACAATGATTACTTTCTTGTCGCTATATTCTCTGTGAAGAGTAACAAGTACTCGATCTAGACGTAAGCACAATTCAGCAAAAGATTCTCCGTTAGGAGGTCTCCAAAAGAAAGGTTCTATTGATCTCATTTTTAATGCGTCCTTGAATTTCTCACGGCGTTCGTGTTCTGGAGAAGATTCAATGTCTCCCCAGTCTCGTTCTGTAAGATAGAAGTTTCTATACCATGTTGCATCTGGTAATCCAAGAAGTCCCGCTGTTTCCATCGCGCGCGTGTATTCAGATACGATAAAACGATCGAAGGTTCTACCATCTTTTAAGAACTCCTCTGTAAGCCATTGTCCCGCGATTTTAGCTTGGTCTCTGCCTTTTTCCGAGAGACGATAGCTTCGAGAGTGTCTGTCAGTAATAAGGGCATTATAGACCGCATGATCTCCCTTTTCAGCGAGCCGTTTAGCGGCATTTCCTTCGGATTCGCCGTGTCGTATTAGGATGAGATCAATGGGAAGTGGCATATACCTCTATTTTAACATATTCATTTACTGCTTTATTAGCCACTTTATTTATTATGAGAATTTATAAATTTAACCATCTTTCTAACGAAATTTTTTGTTTGAATGGGTAAATCCTTAAAGCTTATATTCAAAGAATCTATTTCTTTAACAATAAGATCGGCTATGATTTTCTTTTTTTCTCCCA
>JBGAFY010000175.1:0-4369 GCA_044226975.1 Rhabdochlamydiaceae bacterium | reverse complement strand
CAAATGACTTTATTTCTGAAATGGGACTTGACCCAATGTTTTTAGATAATTACGGTCTAGCTTCCTATGAGGATTTAAAAAAAATCGGTCTCAATTTATCTTTGCTAAATCTATGTGCTAAGATAAAAGAGGAGTTAATTAAGTCTCAATCAACCAATGTAACAGACGATATACAATTGATGGCATCGCTCAAACAATTTTGCTTGGAGGCTGACTCTCATCTAAGTAAACTAGAAGTGTTTTCTTCTAAAACATCCCATTTTAATCATAAAAAGAATTTAAAGGTTGTAATACAAATCATCCAAAATTCCAATGATTATCTAAAAAACAGTGAACCCAACACAAAAGCACCCCTTAAAGACACTCTATTACACGCTATTGACCGTCTAATATCTAGTGAAAAACGTACGCAAGTTTCAATATTTAAGGCTCAATTACTCGCCTCAAGATCCAAAAGAAATATTGGAATTCTTTCGCAAGGCGGAGTCATTAACATCGAAGATTATATAACAATTTTAGGCATAGGACGAACTGATGACCTAAGCTACAAAGTCGATACTAACCTCACAGTAGAAAAATTACAAAATGCCGGCGTCCAAAATTCTGATGATTTAAAACTCTTAGGCCTAGATTTTCATCTTTTTAAAGCCTGCGATGATTTGTTAATGGTTTTAGATGATTCTTATTCATCTAAGTCCTCAAAAGAAGAACAGCATGAAAATTATATGGAAATCACAAGTTTTCATGGGCTACTAAATGAAGTTTTAAAACACGCTAAGACATCATTCTCGTTCTCTTCTTCTTTACATATTGAATTCCCTTCACAAATCTCATTAACAAAAAGATCAGACACACTAAATAATTTAGAAAAACTTTACAAACTTATTAATATTGCCAAATCCAGCCCCTAATCCCTTGAGAAATTTAAAAATAATCTTGAAAAACTGGAAACAAGATTACAAACAGCTCATGTCTCTTCAAGATGAAGAGCTCCAAGTCCAACTACATTTGTTGTCAGCTTTCGGGTGTCAAAGCGACATCGAAAATAACTGGGATGAGATCGTGAATCAAGTAGGACAAGGACAAAGTTTATCTTCCATCAATAAAGACTTTCTCCTCAAATCTGTTCCAATGGAAGAAAGAGGAATCCGTAGAAACCGAAACAAATCCCTTAGAAGATCATTAATCAAAAAGGACAGAAGAAGGCTCTAAAGAAATTAAAGACTCTGCATCCGATTTCCATCCCAATGAGCCCGCATTCGATGAGGACACCTTTATCAACCTCAGATAATGAATTTGATAACTAATTGCAATTGTAACAACCAAAAATACTTGATTAGGCCATCGTAAGATGGCCTGGGATTTTCACAATAATTTCAATAAACACTTCTACAATAAACTATATTTTTTTAATATATCACTCTAATTAACAATGAATTAAAAACTGCGCTTTTAATATTTAATAAAGTTTATTTAATTTTATAAAAATGTTACAATAGTTATTAATATCAATAATTAGGGGTTATATGTCAGTTAAACCATTAATAAATTTTAATTTAAGCAGTTACTCTAGCTACACTTGCGAGAAAGATCTCAGCAAAATCACCACTTTTCTTGAAAAAGAAGATGCTAAATGTATAAAAAATGGTATTGAACTTGAAGTACTCAAGTTTTTCACGAACTTCATTGAATCGGGTGGATATGTTTGGGACCTGGATAATATTCTGAGAATCAATCTTGATTCGACTCCAGCAGAGCTCTTGGAACATCTGCAAATTTTGTCTGAGTCATTGCAATTATCAAAAAAAATAAAAGCCGAAAAACTAGAGGAGCTTTTACTCAAATTGCATGTCAGCATGGGTGTTCTACCAGCAGCAGTTCAAGACGATCCAACCCATCTGGCGCGCAAAGTCTTTAATAAGATCAGCCACTTGCTCATCCTCAGAATACGCGAAATTAAAGGGATAACAGCAGACACCTTTATCCTCTCATGTGGAAATCACAAAAACTTCATTGATGGCACTGAGCAATTGTTCTGCCATTTTGATCAAAATACATGGCAAGCACACCTTTTCACAGTCCCTAACAAATTTGAAAGTGACGAAAAGCTCTTGTTTGCACCACTAAATGCCTCTAGAAACAAAGGGATCGTGTTCGACCTTCAAGGAAAAATCGTTCAGGAAGACACAATCCTGATCCGCATACGTAAAGTAACTGAATCTGATGCAAAAGCTGCAAACCAAATGATCATGCAAAATACGGACTTCTCACTTTCAGGCGTCATCCTGAATAAACGCTGTAATGAGATCATAGAACAAAGCATGAAAGGGGGCTATAAGATCGATGCACTCTATTACACTCCTTGGTCATCACAATCTGACAAACCTAATTTCTCGCAATTCTTCAGCATCTACAGTATCAACCCCTCTAAATCAATAAACCTTGTACCCGTCAGTTTAACTACCAATCCTTCAACTGATCTTGAATATGATGGGATCCTTAAGCAACTCCTTTTGACTTTTGACATCAATGAAGATGAAATCAAAGAGAAAATGGAAAAAAAACCTTCAAGCACCCAACAAATCGTCCTGGACCCGCAAACTCTAGAGACTGATTATGTTATGCAGTCTATTGGTGGGCTCTCAGGAAATGAGCTTGATGAATTACAAAATCTGATTACCCAATATGTGATCAAAAAAGATAAATACTCTCCAGGAACCTTCAAAGAGTTTATGGAGGTTATTGAAGAAAAAACAGAAGAAGCTATTAATCTAGACATAGCCCCCACAGCTTCGAACATTCAATTTCAAAAACACCAAGAACCACTACCTGATCAACAGGCTACCGCAAAGGTTAAAGATGATGGAAAAACGGCCGCACCGTTATCAACCAGCCTCGTCAATCTTCCCGCATCTCCACTAGTTCAATCAATGGAAAAACCAGCGGCAACTATTTCTGAACTTCAAGCTACCTCGACTGATTCCAAAATTAAAGATGCAGATGAAGCAGCCACACCGCCATCTGCAAAAGTTTTTATTGCCCCTCAACTCCTCCAAAGTGATCTAGAACGAAGATCGGTATTGGAAAAAGTCGAGAGAACCAATACTGTTAAATCTAAACATAAAAACAAACAAACAAAAAAAACAAAAAAACAATCTCCGAAACCATCAACAAATCCTGAATCAAATAACAATACAACTGTGAGCACTGCCCCAAAACTCTCCCATAGGGATCAGAAAATGTCCAAGGTATCCTCTCAGGAAAAGCGATCAAAGGGCGAAAAGCTTATCAAACTAGCGATGAAAATGGTCGATTCAGTGACCAACATTAAGGGATCTCACCATACCGCAGCAATGACAAACGAAGAAGGGAAAACTCAAAAAACCACAATTGTAAAAAAACATGGCGGAGATAACGTCGTCAGTGCAGTGAGCGCTAAGAAAGTCCTTAAAAAGATATTTGCATTGCGCAATACAAACACAAAGAAATAATAAACTAACAACATAAACATGCTTATTTTATTATAAACAAATTACAGGAAAATATAATGTCATTAAAAACAAATTTTAATAGTACTCCATTAACTTCAAACTATACAGCGCTACAAACATCTGCATCGAAAGCAAAAATTGAAAAATTTCTTAACCAAAAAGATGACGAGTGCATAAAAGCGGGTATCGATAAAGAAGTTTTCGACTATCTATCTGATATATTTGATAAAGGCGGCTTTTTATGGAATCTGGAAATGTTTTCTCGCATCCCACTTGTTGGAACTCCGAAACAATTAAATCAATATCTCCTTCTCTTTTCCATGCCTGGATTTGTTTTTGCTAATGCAGAAATGATCGAAACAGTTCTTTTTATGCTTCAAGGTAACATGGCAAGCCTAGGAAAAGATATTCAAGCTGACCCTACCCATCTCGTGCATGAAGTTTTCGAAAAAATCACACATCTCCTTGTAATAAAACTAAGAGATATAAAAAAAATTACCGGAAATACCTTTATTCTTCAGTGCGGAGACAAGACCAACTCATTAGGTCAAAAAGAAATGCTATTTTGTCACTTTTATAGTCAACGTTGGCATGCGAATCTTTTTACTGAATTCACTCAAATACAATCAAATGAACCTCTCTTTTTTGCTCCCTTAAACATGGCGCATACAAAAGGGATTATATTTAATAAAAAAGGTGAAATTGTTCAAAATTCTATATATCTATTACATGTACGAAAATTGAATGAATTAGACAGCAAAAACGCCTCAAATCTTATCAAAGCATTGAAGTTCACCGAAGTGCAGGCCCAAACGTCTGCACAATTCAATTCAAAAGACCCAAAGAAAATCCTGGAAGATGTCTGTTTAGGGTACAAG
>JBGAFY010000174.1:0-3406 GCA_044226975.1 Rhabdochlamydiaceae bacterium | reverse complement strand
GAGTATATTCTCGAATACATCAATTTAAAAGCTTGCGAACCTGAAGTTTTGAAAGCAGTGATTCCGCTTTTCTGTCAATGCCATGCACGACTTAAAGATCCTTCAGAAATGTTATCATTAATTGGCAAAAGAGCTGTATATTCCGGATGCTCCTCTCTCTTGAATTTTGGAAATGAAAATCCTTTGAATTTAACAGTTCAAAAGCTTGAAAAGAAATTTTTAGACAACCGATTACAGTATCTCAAAATTGTTGAGACATACGATCTTGATCCTGACAAAGGTGATGCCCTCGCCTATGAATTTTGCTCTGTTTTAGCACAGAGAGAGAAAATAGATCTGTATATTTTTTTAAAGACCGCAATTTTGATTTCTGCAAGATCAAATCAAGCCGTACCACAAATCACAAAGATTTTAAACTTGCTCCAAAATATGAACAAGCGTCCAACTCAAGGACTCCTTGAGATTGCCAAGGTTCTAAAATTGCGACTGGGCATAAAATCCTTACCTGCAATTGAAGAAATTCTCACAATTATTTCAAAATCCCGCAGGTTAAATGATGATATAAAGGTTAGCCTAAAACAACTTATTGCATCTGATAACAATGTATGGAATGAAGCGCTTGAGAAATTTTCTAATAAATTCAAATTGGGTTGAAACTTATATCCTTTTGAGGTACCGTACGTATCTAGCTCTGCTGTCGATTGTCTAGTTCTTTTGTCTGATTTTAAACGAAAAATCAGTTAAAATAATCCCGAAAGTCAGGATGATCTAGATCTGTTATCTCGAAGTGGCAAAAATATAAACTGTGCAATATTGCCTAAATAGAAAAAATCTGATTAGGTTCATAGACTTTTTTGGTACCTGATTAGATAAAAATTGCTCTGGGGATTAATATCATATTCGATCGGGAGCACGTACTTACAAAATAATGCATAATCTAATTGATAGATTGTTTGATTTTCACTGCTGTCCTCCGGATTGATATATAGCACGGTCTCTTTTCCCGATGCAGTTTCTATGTCTCCGATGACGACTATCGATGTTTTTACGAGCTCAGATTTACGGTCGATATTATCCCACGAGGCAAGTTCTCTTTCGTGTAACGTTCTTTTGCTAGGCTTACTTAACCAATTACTATTAGCAAAATATCCATAGGCATATAGGTATTGATAGTCGATAATTAAGTCCTGAAAAGTTTCGAAAGATGTTTTTGGAGTCCAATTAATGCCTTTAAATCCCAATTTTACGCTTAAATTACAAAATAATGCTGTTTTGATCACTCGTAGCATTAATTCAGAGTTTTGACTACTTATCGCGGTTTCGAGCTCTTTTATATCACCTGAGATTGATCTTAATAAATCGATGCTAATTTTTGCGTGCTCTTGATTTTTGGAATCTGACAGAAAAGATTGAGGTGCCTTCTTTTCTTTAATACAGGTGTCCAAATATTGATATATAAACGCTTCCCCAGGTAGAGGTTCTTTTTTTAAATACGCTTTAACGCAATCTTCTAATGGCATTTGAGAAGATTCTTTCTCGAATTTAAGAATTGCTTCTTTTATTAACATGTAGTTGCGTTCGACAATAAAAGAATTTAACCAGTATTGCTTGAAATCCTTGTTATACTGTCTAGTCTTTTTCCTTGCTTCAAGCCCATATTGATTGAGGATGACTTGCTTCAAGCCCATATTGATTGAGGATGATTTTGAGCGCGCATAGTTGATGGCGCGATGGTTGGCAACCTTTTTGTTGCTTAAATTGATTTTCTGCGACTGGCTTACCTGGAGCAAGTGAAGATAAAGTGTAAAACCCTGGTATTGTTGACATATTTGGCTTACCCATTTTTTAAAGGACGGATATGTTAACCATTAATAATCAATAACTTCAATAGATTTTACATTGTGAATGATGCAATGAAAAAATGCGCTGGACGTTGCATTCCAGCGCGTCATTTTTATCTTTAAGAACCTTGGTACTTTAGTAAATACGAATCGCTATCAAAGTCAACATCATCAGAGATGGTGCGAACAAGCTGACAAAATGTTGCGTAATCTAATTTATAAAAAGTCTGATTTGTACTTTTATTTTCTGGGGTTATGAACAGGATTGATTGTTCCAACTCTGTATCGACGCAACCACATAGGACAATTGAGCTGAATTGTTTGTTTATGAAGGTAGCTCCCTCCAAGCAGAAAACTTCTTTATCTAGCACTGTTTGAATTTTCATCTCTGATACCCCATTGTTTGTAACAAAATGTCCAAACGCATAGAGAAATCGGTGTGCCTTCAATTCTTTTTTGAAGTCTGCAAATACAGTCAAAGGCGTAAATGGCACCATTTGGAACCCAAAATCAGAAATAAAAGCATTTGAAAATTGCTCTTCTAGTTTTAACAGCGCCTGCTCTGGCGGTATTTTTTGTATATCTGAGTGTAATAAAGATGTGAAATAGCCTAGATCAATCATCAAATTCCTAAAATTTTTAAGACGCAAGGAATTAACAGTTGTATCAAGTTGAAATTGAGACTCTTTTTCTATTGCCATTTCCTGAATCCAATATTTTTCAAAGCCAGTGTTCAATGCAATGGCATTGTCCTTGGCTTTTTGATCATATTGGTTAAGAAGAAGTCCGAGGGCGCGAATATGATGTGCTTTTAAATCACATGCTTTGAAGACTACCGATTGAATTTTGCTAGTTAGCGCGGAACCTTCTAAAGGGGTCGGCTCAATTAATTTCAATGGGGTTGGGTTTTTTCGTGGGGTAGGAGGCAAATTTGATGGACTCATTGTAGCTTTTACGCTTTTGACAAGATAACAACTATCAACGCCGTGGTTTTCTTGATCTAACGGAAGGACATATTTGCAAAATTCTTCGTACTCAATTCCATAAATATTGGGATTTTGATCGCCTTCTGTCGGATCAATATATAACACCGTTCCTGCTTTTGTTTGTTCTATTGCTCCAACAATCACGATTGCTTGTTTTTTTAATTGATCAACATCCAATAGGGGATTGGTATCAAATTTGTTTAAAAATATAATCTGCTTGTCATGAAATTGTTTCTTAGCGTTTAGCTTTTTATAGTTCCCTTTTGCAAAATATCCATACGCATATAAATATTTGCAATTATCTAATTCTTCCATTAAGTGCTCAAAAGAATGACTTAACTTCCATTCTGCTTGTTTAAAACCCGATTCAATAAACAGCGTTTTTAATGAGGGAGGAGTTTGTTTATGGAATTCACTAGCTACCTTTGCGATTCGGCTTTGAAGGTTGTATTTGTTGATAATAGCATCGATTTTAAATCTTGTAGGAATTAAATCTTCTCGGGTTTCAGAAGAAAGAATATATGTTGGGCCAAATTTGTTGTCTGAATGAGAATAATCCGTTGCGAGGTAAGCATTACG
>JBGAFY010000173.1:0-3409 GCA_044226975.1 Rhabdochlamydiaceae bacterium | reverse complement strand
TGCTCTGGGTAAAAACCCTCAGGTCCGGAGCAAAATCGAAGACGGTCTAGCTGTGTTTATGCAAACAGTGCAAAATTCAGTGCCCAAGACTAAATGGGACCAATCAATAATAGATGCAGAATTAGGTAGTGCAAATTTGGTTGCTCCAGGGGTGCCACCGGCACGTTCAGGCGTAAACTATGTTTCAAGGATACCCCGAGTAGGATCTTATTCTGAGGAAGAGTTTAAAATGGGGGTTTCTACCATCTCTATTAGGCTCCATCCTGGACAAATCGCCAATTTCCCTGATGAGGTTGCCCAAGCAATTGGCGGGCAGATAGAAAATAAAGTCGATCTTTTTCTAAACGTTCAAAACATTGCTTCTATTATTGATCACTTGAGAGGAAAGCATTTACCTCAGCAGCTAAACTTAATTACCCATCCTTGGTCCCAACCTCACTATATGCCTCAGCAAAAAAAAGACATTACTGTAGATGTTCAAATGGGTATTTACCAACCTATGCACATCTATGCAATTTCTTCAAACGATGGCATTCCATTGAATGGGCTTAAAAAATTGCCTGTTACCCTGCATCCTGTGGGAGAGCACAACGTTACGGCATTTTCTCCAAATACAGCACATCTGGGAATCGATGGCAATCAGCCCTTTGCAAGTTTTTGGTCTGTTGTTAAAGAAGGAAAACGGACGGTTGCAACGAAACATGTATTGCTTACACATAGCGAGGGCATTTCTCAAAATATCCAAGAAAAATTACAAGAATCGTTCAGCATATTGAACATGATTGAGAAATTGGAAAATGAAAAAGAAAGCAGCTTAAAAAAGTTGAATGAAGTATCAGAGCAGTTCTTAACCAACCCACAAGCAAATCCTGATCTCATCAATGCTCTTGAGGTGGACCAGAGGAACCTTATCTATTTCGAAACGTATCTAACTAAGTGGACTGACAAAAATCAGAACCCACCACACATGGACTTTGGCAAAGCGTCTTTTGTACGCAGCCAAGATCTGGACCCGCAATGGCACTGCAGTCATGTTGAAATGGGACAGATCGTCAATAAGTATGCACAAAAACTCGAGGCAAGCTGGGACCGTCTCATTGGTGAGATGAAAACACTCTTTGCTCCAACCCAAGAACTTCCTTTATCTAAAGAAGATGAACTGAAGATAAAAGAATTGGCGCCCATTGCTGACGCATTCGAAAATGGCGATGAGGACACTGGATTCAAATTGTTCAATTCTCTAAATAAAGAATTCCAAGATAGAATCTATACAAACGTGTGGGAAATGTTTAATTGTCCAGATTGTTTTGATTTCGGTTCTAAGTCATTCCATGGGTCTGAGCAAATCTCAAAACATCAATGGTGCAGGAATGAAGAAAGGGCAAAGGCCATTCGTTACTTCATGTACTCTATCAATTAACTAACCCCGCATTCAATCAGACGACAAATAGCTTGCCTTGCTAGCGTTCTTGTCATCTATGGGAAAGCCGGATTGCAACATGGCAGATGTGAAAGCATCTGCCATTTTCTTTTATTATTCATTGGCTTTATTGTTAGTGCGGAAAGAGAGCAGAAAACAAGAAAGTCCAACAACTAAAAATGCTGTAGTCACAATATAAAGATTGAAAGGCTCAGTGCGTGACTTCATTTGCGGTAAGGCACTGCCAGTTTCAGAAAGGCCCATTGTCTCAATCTTGTCTTCTAGTCCTGGCTCTGCTTGTTCCTTTTGAGGGACGTAAGGAGAGGCGATAACGGCGTAAAAGAACGCATACAGTCCAAAAGAGATCAATAGAAGTCCCATTCCCCTGAGTTGGAGCGCAAGCTTGCGGTGGAGTATGTCAGAAATCCATTTCTTCTTCTTTATCATGAGAATATCCTCTTCGATCAGGGGCCGAAGAGGCTCCAGGATGGAGGATTCTTCGAGGCTTGCTCCCTTCTTGCGGGCCGATGACTCCCTTAGACTCTAGTTCATCGATTAAGCTGGCTGCACGAGCATAACCGATTTTGAGTTTTCTCTGCAAAAAAGTTGTCGAGGCATTCTTGGTATCCAAAACGATTGAGAGTGCTTGATCATATAAACTATCTTTGGGAGCGGACTCCTCGTCTTCAGTGCCAAATTCTTCTTTGCGCATTTGATCAAAGGATGCAATTAAGTAATTTGGTGGAGCTTGGTCATTGATAAATTGGATGACGCGGTTGATCTCTTCATCGCTAATATATGCCCCTTGGGCGCGCATGAGATGGGAGCTTCCAGGAGGAAGGAAGAGCATATCGCCATTGCCCAAGAGACTTTCGGCTCCCGCTTCATCGAGGATGATCGATGAGTTGATCCGGCTGGCGACTTTAAACGCAATACGAGTGGGAAAGTTGGCTTTGATCAATCCTGTGATCACTTCACGGGAAGGGCGTTGTGTTGCCAAAACGAGGTGGATGCCGACAGCACGGGCCATTTGGGCAATTCGGGCAATCGGTGTCTCAAGGTCAGAACTAGAGACCATCATTAAGTCGGCAAACTCGTCGATAATCGCGACGATGCCATACATTTTCTCTGGGATCGGCATGCTGAGGGATGCTTCAAAATCTTTATCTGCCTTGCGGGAGTTAAAAGCTGTGATATTGCGCAATCCCAGTTGTTTGAGGATCTCGTAACGCAGCTGCATTTCTTTGACGAGCCAACTGAGCGCTGCATAAGCGCCATGAGCTTCTGTAATTACAGGAGCGATCAAGTGGGGCAAGTTTGTGTAAGGGGTAAGCTCGACTTTCTTAGGGTCGATCATGATCAATTTGATCTCGTCAGGGGTGGCAGTCATCAAGATCGACATGATCATGGTATTGATGCAGACTGACTTTCCTGATCCTGTAGCTCCAGCGATGATACAATGGGGCATGCGTGTAAGGTCATTGATCACGGTCTCGCCGTTTACCGTTTTTCCTAAGAGCACTGGGATGTGCATTTTTTTCGGGCCTTGGAGATATCCGACGAGGAGCTCTTTAAAGCTGACTTCTTGAGGTTGGGGCGATGGGATTTCTACGCCGACGACTGCTTTGCCTGGAATAGGAGCGATGATCCTTATCGACTTTGCTTGGAGGTTTAAGGCGATGTCATTTTCAAGTGCTTTAATTTTTTGGACTTTAACCCCTACTGCCGGGTGGACTTCAAAAGAAGTGATGGTCGGCCCGCAATTGATCTCTCCCACTTTGGCCTCAATGCCAAAGCTCATCAGGGATTCTTCAAGTGTTTCTGCCATCTTGCGAAGGTCTTTTTTAATTGTGGAAAGATCGACCTTCTTTGGATTGTTCAATAAAGAGGGGGGAGGAATTTGATAGGAAGAATTCTCTTTTTTCGCAATCGACGGAGCGGATAATTTTAGAATTTTATCTGGCTCAGGCGCTGTCTTGATTGTTATCT
>JBGAFY010000172.1:0-3414 GCA_044226975.1 Rhabdochlamydiaceae bacterium | reverse complement strand
AATCTGTAATGATGGTTGTATAGCCATGATTTTCCTTACCTTAGCCTATTATACTGCGAAATGGCAAGAGACGAAATGGCCTGAAGATGTTTCCCGCAAGGAGGGCGTAGTATTATGGCACATTTCCTGGACTTTAGGGCAGCGAGATGCAAAGGGGCAGCCTTTGATTTGCGAAAGTGGACTAGGGATTTCACCTTTTAACGGGGTCTTTTGTCTTTGCTTGTCTTGAATGGGGTCTGGGATGGGAATTGCGGCCAGCAAGGCCTGAGTATAGGGGTGACTTGGATGGGTGTACAGTGTATCGCTAGAAGCGAGCTCGACGATTTTTCCTAAGTACATCACAGCAACTCGATCTGATAGGTATTTGACAACGCTTAAATCGTGGGCAATGAAAACGTATGTCAGCTGGAATTTATCTTGCAGGTCTTTGAGTAAGTTGATGATCTGGGCGCGGACTGAAACATCAAGGGAAGAAATGGGTTCATCACAGATCAAACAATCCGGTTGCAGTGCTAGGGCCCTTGCAATACCGATCCTCTGGCGTTGTCCTCCTGAAAATTCATGGGGATATCGTTCGGCCATCGATGCGTGGAGGCCTACTATTTCTAGGAGCTCGTGTACTCTAGGCAAGATCGCTTTTCTTGGAAAGTTATGGATCTCTAAAGGCTCTGCAATGATGTCAAAAGCGTTCATGCGTGGATTGAGCGAGGAAAAAGGGTCTTGGAAGATCATTTGGATCTGCGCTCTTGCTTTTTTGAGCCGTTCCGTATCGATTTTTAAGAAGTCATCTCCCTTAAAACGGATGGTGCCTGAGCTGGGTTTTTCAAGTGCAACAAGTAGCCTTGCCAACGTCGATTTGCCGCAACCGCTCTCACCTACAAGCCCTATGGTTTCTCCTTTGTAAACAGACAAAGAGACCTCACGAAGCGCTTGAAGTGTCCCACCCGAAACTGGATAGGATTTGCTTACATTGAGGATCTCAAGGAGTGGGTTCATAATTCTTCAAGCTCGTATTTTTGTGTTGGAGCCAGCAAGCACAGCCATGTTCTTGAGAAACACTCAAAAAATCTGGAGCTTGCTTTTCGCAAATGCGCATCGTATTCGGGCACCTAGGGGCAAACACGCAACCATGTTGCACTAGCGAAAGGTTGGGAGGAACCCCAGGAATAGGGATTAAAGGGGTGTTTTTTGGAGTGTCGAGCCTTGGTATCGATCGGAGCAGCCCTTGGGTGTATGGATGCTGTGGTTGGCCAAATAAAGAGCCTACCGATGAACTCTCAACTATGGTCCCGCCATACATTACCAGAACCCGTTCGCAAAAACCAGCTACCAAGCTCAAGTCATGTGTGATAAGGAGGATGCTCATCCCATAGCTAGATTGGAGCGAGCGCAAAAGATCGAGGATTTGTGCTTGCACTGTGACATCGAGTGCGGTCGTCGGTTCATCTGCAATGAGGAGGGATGGCGAGCAGGCCAGGGCGATGGCGATCATGATCCGTTGGCGCATTCCACCGCTCAACATATGGGGATAGTCTGCTACTCGCGTCGCGGCTGAGGCAATACCGACATCATCGAGTAGTTTGATGGTCTTGGCGCGGACTTCTTGTGATGACAGTTTGGGAAAATGACGACGGATCCCTTCTCCGATTTGATCGCCCACTTTCATGGTTGGATTTAAAGAAAAGAGAGGGTCTTGGAAGATCATTCCAATCCGATGGCCGCGGACCTGCTGCATTTCATATTCTTGTAGAGAAAGTAGTTCCCGCCCTTCGAATTCGACTGAGCCTTTGATCGAGGTGTTATGTTTAGCGAGGAGGCGGGCAATGGCTTTCGCTGTCGCGCTTTTACCCGAACCGGATTCTCCTACAATGCCCACGATTTCATTGCGGTCAACTTCAAATGATACTCCGCGGACAGCTGAGACATTGCGGTATCTGCCCAAAAATTCGACTTCTAGATTCTTTACAGATAGCAAAGGACTCATGAACGCATCCTTGGATCGAAGGCATCGCGCAATCCATCGCCAAGCAGGTTAAAGGCGAGCATTGTGACGCTGATAAATCCTGCTGGAAAAAACAAGCGCCAAGGATAATAGCGGAGGGCGGGTAGGCCGTCGCTTGCCATTGTGCCCCAGCTAGCAATAGGGGCTTGGATCCCTAATCCTAAAAAGCTCAGGAAAGCTTCGGCAAAGATCGCTGTGGGCACTGTAAACGTCACGGTGACAATAATGGGAGCAATGCAATTGGGGATAAGGTGGCGGAACATGATTCGGGAAGGTTTAGACCCACAGGCAATTGCCGCTTTGACGTAATCAGAGCTTTTTAATGTCAAAATTTGCCCGCGCACAATCCGTGCCATTCCGATCCAACCTGTCATGGTCAGGGCAACGAGAATTGTCAAGATGCCAGAGCCCATGAAAACCATGAGCAGGATCACGACGAGCAAATACGGGATTGCGGAGAGAATGTCAGCACAGCGCATCATCGCTTCGCTGGTTTTTTTCCCTAGATAGCCTGCACATGCTCCGTAAACGACGCCGATACATAGGTCAATCAGCGAGGCTGTGATCCCGACAAAAAGAGAAATGCGTGCACCCCACCAGATTCTAGTAAATAGGTCACGGCCTAGCTCATCGGTCCCGAACAAATGTGTTCTGCAAGGAGAGAGGTTTTTAAGGGGTAAATTTGTTTCATAATAAGTGTATGGGGAAAAAAAAGGGGCAAAGATCGCCAGGACGACCATCACGAGCAAGACCCAAAAACCTGCCATTGCAGTCTTATTTCCTTTTAACCGGTCCCAAGCTTCGCTGCGCATAGAGCGCTGCTTTGGAAGCGCTTCAATGGCACTATTAGCTGTTTGGTCGACCGGAAGAAATAAGGACTCATCCATGGGCTAAAGACTCTCTTTCAATACGAGGATCAATGACGCAGTACAACAGGTCGACAATAAACACGCAGAACATCAGCAACGCGCTGTAAAAGAGAGTCGTCCCCATGATGACGGTATAGTCTCGGTTAGTGATGCTCATGACAAACCATTGTCCAAGTCCTGGAATTCCAAAAATCTTTTCGACTGCAAAGCTACCAGTGAAAATAGTTGCCGTCAATGGTCCTAAATAGGTAACGACTGGTACTAGCGCATTGCGCAGGCCGTGGCGGATGTAAATTCGATAGGATTTTAACCCTTTTGCCCTAGCAGTCAAAATATAGTCTTGTTCAAGGACTTCAAGTAAGTTGGCCCGTGTCATCCGGGCAATAAATGCTGTTGGCATAGCAGCTAGGGAAACAGCCGGCAAGATAGACTGAGCGAATGTGTGCCGGTATGAACGCCCTGCTGCTTTTTCCTGATTTTGGAATGAGCTGGTCAGTTACTCCCCGTTTTTATGTACGCTGTGAATATCTGTTGCTGTCAAAT
>JBGAFY010000171.1:0-3424 GCA_044226975.1 Rhabdochlamydiaceae bacterium | reverse complement strand
GACTTTCCAGGTGAAGCGTCAGGGTATTTAGAATATGAAGACTTATTACCAATATTAGTAGTCGATGTGGACATGTCAATTTCCTGTTTTTATTGAATTGCAAGTCAAAGAGGCTAATGAGTATAGGTAATTTTGTCAACTTAGGTTGTTCGCGAATCTAGGTTCTCTAGACTCCGGAAAAATCCAGTTAAATAATAGAAAAATTTCATAATTAAATAAAAATGGTTGAAAAATAAAGATAAAATAAATTATCTCGAGATTTATCTATTAATTGTATTTTGCGGATTTTTAATATGGTTTTACATTTGCTGAAAAATATTGGATTGATCCAACTGCTTTCTGATGCTGACTTTCTCGACACGAAACGAGGAGCTCTTGAAGAACTACGGCTTACGCCCCGATGGTTGAGCTTTCCCCGTTCAAAACAGCTGTCCTGTCCAATTGCAGATGTTGATGCACTCGCATCTAGAACTTTTTCTCAAGCCCTAACTTTGCAGCAATGGGGTGCAGAAGATCCATTTGCACAGCTAGACAACGATCTTCAGGTTATGATCAGAATTACACATGAGCAGCTCGAAAGAGGGGCAATTCTATCCTTTCCGGAAAAGAACTCTATATTCTGCACATTGTTTGATATCGGCCAAAAGATATCGCTTCAAAAATTAAAACCTGAAGCAATTGTCCAAGAGGTCTCTTCATTGATCCATTCTTTGGCATCAAATACAGAACAAATGTAAAGACAGGTTTCACCGGACAGCGATTGAAACGCTGAGGATCCTGGAACATTGCATCTTATCTGTTTCGGTGAATTGGTCGCACTACAATGCGCAGTGCATTTCTGAAAAACTAGAAGCAGTCCTCAATGAGATAGAGAGCACACCCTTTCCTCAAGCGGATGAGGTATTGGTCAAGCTACGCCTCCTTCTCCTTAAGTAAAAAAACCTAATAAATTTCATCAGCACAGAGAAAAGAGGAGACACAGAGATCACAGAGGAGGAAAGCGATTTATCGCTCTCGCGATAAATCGCTATTCTATCGCGGAGCAAACTCCGCGAATAAATATTTCTTTCTCTGCGCTGATGGAATTTTCTTCTTTCTCTCTCTAATTACCTTCGCCAATATAGGCCAAGTCAGTCAAACGCAGATCGATCACTGTAGAAGGTAACGGGCCCTCTTGCACAGCTAATCTCTGCTTGTCTCTCTCCACGAGTTTATTTCGAAGTTGCAAATAGTTCCCCAGCTGATGGAGATAGTTTTTTTCGCTCAAGCGCAAGATCCTGTCAGCAACCACTGTCTTCCCATTTTCATTGATCTCATCCTGGAGAATGACGACGATACTGCGCTTGCCATAACTATCCGCATATGCCTCGGAGACATCGACCCTTTTTACCCGCAAAATCCCTTTGCAAGCCGGAGAATTGAAAATATTGAGCAGATCAAACGCAAGGGCAATATATTTGGTTTGGAGAGGCTTCCCCCACATTGCAATCCCCTTCTCGGGATCTTCAGCTGCAAGTCCAAAAGGGTTAAGCGCTACATAGATCTCAGGGAGATTTTTTGGCGTGAAAAAAGGAAAGACTGGGAACAGATACCCTTCCTCATCAATTGCAATGTTCTCATAGTCGTAAAGCCATGCTAGGGGTTTCCTGACGGTGTAATCGACAAATACTGTATTGGGCTTGAGAATATTGACTTGAGCCGATCGAATGACAGGAGACATCAACATCCGCTTTTGTGCAACTTTAGGATCGAATTGATACACGCTGATCGGTCGATCTACTGAAAGGCCTAAAATCTCTGCGAGATACGCTGTCTTTAATGCTTCTTTTTCAGGGCCTGTTTGGATGATTGTGTTCACCCAATATTGAGGGTCCGACCCTTTGGTCGTTTTTCTCGTTTCCCAATAATGGACGCCATGCTTAGCTATCCCCACGGTCATCAGCATGGAAAGGACGATGATGAAAAGAGCAGTGGGCAAAGGCACTTTTTTACTAGGTGATGCCATGACCGCGCCATTTCTCAATCAATTCTTGTCCAACTTTTGTGACATCGCCCGCTCCCATAGTAACGACAACATCTCCACTCCGCGTAAAATTACTTAAGAAATCGACCAATGTTTCGCGTGCAGCAAAATGAGCTTCTTTCTTGCTGCTAAGGCGCACTTCTTCTAAGAGAGATTGGGCATTGATTCCTGCAATAGGAGCTTCACCTGCTGAATAGACATCGGTCAAAATAATCTCATCGGCTGCAGAAAAAGAGGCAGCAAAATCTTTGAAGCACTCACTAAGACGTGTAAATCGATGGGGTTGAAAGACAACGATAAGTCGGCGGCGGTCTATTGCGTTTTTAAAAGCATTTAACGTCGCCGTGACTTCTGTCGGATGGTGTGCGTAGTCATCATAGACGCTGATCCCCTGCCATTCTCCTTTGAGTTCCGACCGCCGCTTTACACCGGAAAAAGTCTCAATGCCATGCCGGATGCTTTTCTCGTCATTGCCAAGAAGGATCCCCATAATGAACACTGCTGCAGCATTTAAGGCGTTATGTTTGCCAATTAGAGGAATGGTGATATCTGAATAAGTAGTTCCTGCCCACGTAAGATCGAACTGAGATGCCCAATTGTTTGGGCGATAATTGCTCAAGACTGCTTGGGCAATTTCTGTAAAACCATACGAGACACCAGGAAGGTTAAGGGAAGATAACACCGGATCATCGCTGCACCATATCAAATGTTTAGGTGATTGGACGTTGCGCGCAAATTCTGCAAATCCAGCGACCAATCGATCGAAAGAATGCCAGTGGTTCATATGATCATTATCGACGTTGGTCAAAATTGCTCCAAAGGGACGGTAGACTAAAAATGAACCGTCGCTTTCATCGGCCTCTGCAACAAAGTCCTCTCCTTTTCCCCAATATGCGTTTTTATCAATCCCTTGGACAATGCCTCCGACAGCAAATGCGGGATCTTTTCCTGCAGATAAAAGGGTATGGGCGAGCAATGAAGACGTTGTCGTCTTACCATGGGTCCCTGAAACACAGAGTGCCCGTTTTTTTTGCATCTGTTCATGGAGGACTTGAGAACGGTGCAAGAGGGGGAGCTCTAAGGCTCTAGCACCCTTAAATTCGGGATTGTCTTCTTTGATGTCGGTGCTATAAACCACTCTAGCAGCAAGCGGGATGTTCTCCTTTTTTTGACCGATGAAAATTTCAGCGCCTTCTTCTTTTAATGCATCAGTCAATGCTGAAGAGCGGGAATCACTCCCCGTAACGCGGTAGCCCTGAGATAAAAGCAGACGGGCCACAGCGCTCATCCCAATTCCTCCAATCCCGATCAAATGGAATTCTAAGTTTTTATGGAGCAAGTTATTGATGACGGAAAATAGATCGCTTCTCACTTGCCGGTTCTTGAAATTGCGGATGTTCT
>JBGAFY010000170.1:0-3426 GCA_044226975.1 Rhabdochlamydiaceae bacterium | reverse complement strand
GCAAACAAATATAAGAATGAAATCTTGGTCATTCAAAGTGTTATTTAAGGCTGTTTCGAGATACACAAAGAGGCTGTATTGCAATCTCCCGATTTAATTTTTAAGTATTTCGAATTACTTGTTTTTATTGGAGAAAAAGAGCTCTCTGCAGAGATCTATGAGAAAATGGATAAAAATTCACAACAAAAAGCCTTAATTATTAAGGCGAAAATTGATTTGAGTTAAGCTGTCAGTTCAAAGGACAAAGTCAATTAACGCTGCCAGTAAAGATATACCTTGGAGAACGACTATTAATATTCTCAGGTTTTGACCAATACTGTAGAAATTGCATTCTTGCGCTTTGTGTGGAGTAGATTGCAAGCGTGCTTAAATAAGTTCCATGTAATTGTTCTTTAAAAGCTTTGGAATGTTGATTTGCTTCATTCGGCTTGAAAAAAAGACTGTAAACATAGCGCACTGTTTCCATGACAGCATAGGCCGCTCCAAAAAGTGCGGATTCAGCTAGTTCTATTCTTCCACTTAGAGATTTTTCACGTTCGTTATTTGGGGATCCAGTCACGGTTGTTTTGTAAAACCAGTTATCAAAAGGGATATCTTTGCGGATAGCGAATTGACGACCGGCTAGAACATTATTTAAGATTTGTGTGAATATTGTGGGGAGGTGGGGGATTGAACCTAGACTTGCCATAAAAAAGACCTGTTTAAATTTTAAAGATATTATAAAGGATCTTTCAAAAGTTTGGCAAGCTTGAAGTAAAACCCACACATGATCAATACCAATATCACGAAGATGACAGGCATGACGAGCGCTGGTGCATTATGAAGACTTTCTATCATCAGTACTCCTATAACACCAATAAGCATGTTGATGAAGTTCATCATTGCAGAAGCGTTGGACTTATTCTGTGCGTGAGACATCGCTAGACTTGTTGTATTGGCATACATCAGGGAATCGCCGATGTAAATAAAAGGCATGGGAAGAAATAGGGTAGCTGCGCTTATCCAGGAAATGCTGAATGCAGTTAACATTCCAATTGTCCCTATCAGCATGATCACAAGGCCTATTCCAATGATTTTTATTCCATCCCAACGGGTTGCTAATTTTGTTGAGAGAATTCCACCTATGACCATCCCTATTGGAGGGATAAGATTGAGCAGTCCGTAATTCGATGGGCTTATATTTAATACATCAATTGAGAGGAACGGAGCTTGGGCTGCAAAGACGTAAATAATTGCTGTCCCGCATCCCATGATCACTGCGCTGAAGCTCACCTTGAGGTTGTGAATTTTTTGCACATAGCCGGAGATGATCCGAGACCACTGTAATGCTTTTGTATCAATTTCTTTGGCAGTTTCAGGCAATCGCGTACAGAGCAAAAACAATAAAAATCCATATGCTGCCAAGAAATAAAAGCAGCTTTCCCAATGGAATGTTTCAGTTAAAAAACCACCAATTGCGACCCCTATTCCCGGGGCTATTGCAAATGAGATAATGAGATAGGAGATTACCTTCGTCGCTCTTGCCTGGGCATAGACATCTCCTATGATCGTAAAGACCATTTTCAAGCCCGCGGATGCTCCTAAAGCCATAGTTAATCTCGCAAGGGCCAAGAGCCAAAATTGATGATAGAAGCCTGATAGGATGCAGAGTAAAGAACTAAAAATAGCAAGCGCAATCCCGCCGAGCAGAGGGCGTTTTCTGCCGAAGCGATTGGCAAGCGGCCCATAAGGCAGCTGTCCAAAAGCATATCCAACTAAGAATAATGTGACAGTGATTTGTGCTTTAGCTGAACTAATACCAAAATAGCGTGAGATCTCTGGAAGAGAGGGAGTAAAAAGGACTGCAGAGATCGAAGAAAAGGAGACTAAGAGTAAAAGAATGAAAAGAGGAGGTTCTTTTTTCATGTGATGATGATTCCAATGTGATCTAACAAGGACAAGACTTCCGGTTGGGAAAATTGCGCCTTGGTCAATTTGTTTGTAAGCGGGTTTATGGAATAGTTGATTGCATCCTGAAAGTTAGCTTTGCTTAAGTCAGTATTATGAAAGGTGCTTCCTTTTAAATCAGAGCCCATAAAGCTGGAATGGCACAGCTTAGCTTCGTTAAAAAATGTGTCATAGATGACGCATTCAAGAAAAGACGTCCCTTTAAGATCTAGACCAGAAAAATTACATGTTTTAATCACGCAATTTTTAAATTTTAGACCTAAAAACATCGGGTCGCATTGTGTGAAATTGACACCTACGAGCTTGCAGTTCTCAAACACACAATCTTGCAGGCGGCAGCCTGTAAACTTTACTAGGCTAATATTGCAGTTGGTCATTTTACAGTTTGAAAGCCGCGCATTTGTAAAATCACTTTTGGACAGATCACAACTTTCAAAAACTGAATTGGATACAAGTTGATTACGCCACTCTTTTTGCAGACTGGCGTCTTTTTTAAATATGTGGTCTTCAAACTTATTTAGCATCATTGAGGAGCTATTATACTGTCTCTGTAGGCAGTCATTGATGCAATGACATCGGGGAATTTTTTACTTATCCAGAAAGTAGTTCCTACGCCATGGGGAATGGAAATTTTCTCATAATCGGTAGGTGTGTGCACTTTAAACCACCCATACAGACCTACATCGGTGTCCGTCCCTACATCGCTTGCGGTATCATGTGCAACCACGACAGGCACTTTATTTGCCAAGAGGACTTTGACCATATCTCCACGGATGTAAACACCTGCGTCAACAAAGGCGACATCAATATCTTTACCTTCTAAATAAGCCGTGTAAAGCTGGACCTTAAAGTAATCGTCGAGTTCTTTTAAGTAGGTTGGATCGATCAAAGCATAGTCCCTATGGTATGTACATTGATATCCGCAAGCTTGGCTAAAAGTCTCTGTGCCAAGATACCTAAGAGGTACCCAATTGTTATAGTCTTTATATAGCTTGATGCATTCTAGTAGCCATTGGTCATTTGTCCCTGAAGTGATAAATTCAATAGACACTACTTTTGCACAATGGTCTAAGAAGTATTTAGTAGAGAAGCCGCATCCACATTCGAGAAGGCCTCTTACTTTCATGGAATTAAAGAGGTTCCTAAAGTGCGGAATATGATCAGTATAAGCAGTTGTCTTGCCTAGATCGACCAGCCAATCATAGGTGATGAAATCGGTCTCGGATGCATAGCCCATGCGGAAAAACGTTAAACAGAGTACTGAGTATCTAGCGATTTTTTTGAACATTTTCTTTTCCATTAAAAAAAGAAAAAGTCTCATAAGGAAACATTTTTGTAAATCTTCCAGAAGTTATCAACGCCCTCGTAATGGTACTCTTTGTACTACTGGTGGCTGCCAAGTTCCCTTAAACAGAGATTCATCCGGCCAATAGAGACGGAGCATGAGTATGAATTGCTCATCCGGAGAGGGTAGCCAAT
>JBGAFY010000169.1:0-3466 GCA_044226975.1 Rhabdochlamydiaceae bacterium | reverse complement strand
GATTAAACTGCCCTGAAGATTTTAGAGATCCTGCGAGAGCAAAAAAAGCGACTGGGAAAGCTGAGATACGTCATGTAATTCCTGAAAAAACACCCACTTCATCTGTATCGGACCATCTTCTCGTTTCTGCGATCTTTCAGAATGCAGAGACGGCTTCTGTATAGAAGTGCCATTTCGAAGAACTCAGGGTGGCCATATTGCCTTTCACCTTAACATTAAGCGGATGGACTTTTTTATCGCCGAAGACGCCTTTAAGTTGAGGGATATTGGCAAACATATCTGGAATGACGAGATCATAACGAGATCCTTTGAACCCTAAATAGTTCCTGAGTGTGATCCGCTTGTAAATAGGTAATGAATACGTCATCCCTGCTATCTGAAGATCAAGGTGTGCAAGGGAAGAGCGGTCTCCAAAATTCCTAAGGGTTGCTCTAGATATCTTTTCTACTTTGGCAGCTAACTCTCCCTGATAGTCATGCACGGTTGTCTCAAACTTTTCAGAAGGTGCTAAAGAAGATTGATTTGGTAGGAAAGAGACTGTTCTATCTATCTGATCATGTGTCTTAATAAATTCCCAATGCGAGTCAACGACTCGTTTGCGGTAATACCCGACATGTCCATGTTCATTTTTCCCACCGATACGCAGCTCGCGTGCTTGATTGCCTTCCCCTGTTTGGAGAACGGTGATTTCATCGCTCACAGCCGCTGCACCGCGAAGGTTCAAGGGATGTTCTCTCCAACTAGGTTCTACAGGAAGTACGCGGACATCAGGGTCATTTTTATGCTTGGAGAAATCATATTTTAGCAGTGGATTTCCCCCTTCAGTATCAATGTCTGAAAGTTTAGTGAGGATTTTGAGTGTTTTTTCCGTTGTCGTGCTTTGCGATTCATAACCTACAGCCATGAGCATCGACCCACTCGCTGCAATTTTTTTTGCTTCAAAAGTTGTATGTTGAGTTTCGGGAAGAGGAATGCTGACTTTAGCGCATTTTGGCGACCATGGATCGTATTTATAGATGTCCCGACCATTTTGACTTAAAACATACAGAGTAGTGACACCGACGCTGACGTGGTGGCGTTGTCCTGCACCATCTTCAGTAAAGTTGTTGTAGCGTCCGCGGTGCGAGATCGCAAAAGACCTGATGAAAGGTGGGAGCTTTAATTGTTTTCCGCTAAAGATGTTCACTAGATGATGAACATAAGGTAAGACAAACCATTGCTTTTTCCAATTGTTTTTCGAGCTCTTGTCAACAGAAAAACTATCGCCAGGTTGGACTTTGAAATTGCTAACCCCCTGAAAATGTCGGTTCGATTGTATGTTTAATTCTTCAGCCCGGAATTCTTTGAAGATTTTTTTATAGTGCAGGACATTCTCATTATCGAGGACAACAAGGTTTGCGCCGTCACAATCTATAGCTTGAGGAGTCCGGCCATTTGCAAAACCATCAAAGTACAACGGCTGCCATGCCCTATGCCCTTTATGGCGGAACCAGATGGTGTTATCTTCAATTGCAAATTCATTGATATGGTTAAAAGTCCTCTTATGAGACTTTAATGAAATTTCTTCGGTTTCGCCAGGCCGTTTTTTAAGTGGCACCTGCGCGTGGAATCTTTTCTCTGAGGTTAAGCGTTTAGAAAGTTCAAAAGCATCAGCAACAATCTTAAGTCCAATAATAGTCGATGAAAGAAGGAGGACTTCTAATGCGATCAACGAAATTTTTAACGCTCTTTTAGCTATGGAACAGTCTTGTTTTAGCCACTCTACATGCCTTTGGACCAACCCTCGCTTCTCAGGCACATAATCAACCACATAACTAGATTTGAAATTTTGATTTTCTATTTTTATCATACAATAATATAAATTTTTTATATTATTGTACCACATTAAGATTTTTAAATTTATTAAAATAAATCAACAAAATATTATTAGATTGTTTTGATAAAAAACAATACACGTTCGGTATAGTATTAAACTTCTAGATAGAGAAAGAACTTGAGGGCATCAATGATGTCGCGAAAAGCCCTTTCTCCGCTTTGTAGTTGTTCACTCCACAAAAGGAATCCATGGATCGTTCCAGGATACTTCCTATAAATGAGAGGGACATGGGCTTGCAAAAGTTTATGAGCAAATCGCTCATTTTCATCGCGGAGCACATCGCATTCCGCTGATAGCAAGATAGTGGGAGGAAGACCTGCGAACGAAGCTGCTTTCAATGGACAAGCATATGGCGTCAAACGTGTTTGAGGGTCTGGCGCATAACAGTCCCAAGACATTTCCAGATCCTTTTTCTCAAAGAAATACCCCTGAGAATATTCTCGATAAGTCGCTGAGTTAAAATCAGCATCTAGGATCGGATAGATCAAGATCTGGCATTGGATAGGGGTTAATTTATGATCACGGGAAGCAAGTGCTACTGCTGCAGCGAGGTTGCCGCCAGCGCTATCTCCTGCGACGATGATCGATCTTGGATCGAGTTGCAACCGCTTGGCATGCTTTGCAATCCACTGCACAGACTGCAAGCAATCATCAAAGGCTGCGGGATAGGGATGCTCTGGTGCAAGGCGATATGACACTGAGAGTACAGCGCAAGGGAAAGCATGCGCAAGGGCACGGCAAAAATGGGCGCATTGCTTTTGTGTCCGTGCTATCCAACCGCCTCCAGAAAAGTACACGATAATGGGGAGAGGCTTATCGATCTTGGCGCGATACAGGATGGCCTCGATCTCTTCTTCAGGACAAGGTATTTTGACTTTTTCTTCATGGACAGCGCCATCAGGCTTAGCAGGTGGAGCAAGAGTGTCCACAAGCTCACGGATCTCAGGGATGCTCCGCTCGTGAAGAGGTTCTCCTCTTAAGGAAAGCAGCTTCTCAAGCAGTTGTTTGTTCTGTGTATCTAACGGCATATCATTATTTATCTTTATTCGTGCTTTTTTAGGGATTCTAGAAAATTGCGGAACGAGGGATCTTGCCTTATGATATCAAAGCACTTTTCTGTCAGGACCTCATCTATATTCTGCACCCCTTCTCTTTGTGCTGTCTCCAGCCAACCCACTGCCGGCTCTGCTTGTGCAAGCGATGCACATGCGTACGCATTACGCAGTGCGAGGTCAGCTGAGGGCCATGCTTGGAAACACTGTCCCGAGAGTTCGACGACGAGCGGATAGTCCTTCTGATCGAAAGCTGCGCGGTGGAGCAATACAAGGGCATCGGAAGAAAGTTCGGAGCGGATAGAGCGGAGTAGGTCGTAAGATTCTTGAGGCTTGCCCATATCGTATTTCAAATAGGCTAAATATTGCGTCGCAGTTGTGTAAATCATCCCTTCTTTTGCTTCAGAGCGAATCTGCTCGAAGATTTGAAGAGCTTCCTCTTTGCGCCCTGCTTGAAGGGCAATCTCTGCTTTTTCAAGAGCTGTCTTTAAAGAATCGCTTTGATCTTTTTCAGAGTATACGCGCATGCGGCGCCAGG
>JBGAFY010000168.1:0-3491 GCA_044226975.1 Rhabdochlamydiaceae bacterium | reverse complement strand
ATACTTGCGCCTAGCACGCTCCCTTCGGTCGCGATCCCAAAACCAAAAATTTCCTTACAATTCCTCTTTCGGCGGGGGGTGTGGGGGGAGCCGGCAAAAAATGGAAAGGAAAATTTTTGGTTTTGGTTCCGACGCTTCATTCCTCCAGAAAGGACTTGTATTTATATTTTAACATTATGGTGATATTTTGTCCGTCCTTTCCTTCGTCATTCGCGTCGGTGCGAGGCGCTCCCATATCCGCGTTTTGTGGTAGTTCTAGAGTCCGCTCACACTTCGCAATCACCTCGCATAGGCCGTTCGCATTCGCTCACGATGCCTGCTCGGTGTTTGCTTCGTGTTCGCTCTGTAACTTCGTTTGAGCCTGTAGTAACTCTAAAAAGCAGATTGTGCTGTGGCACAAGCAAATCTATATGTGCTTGCCCCACCCACCCAGTGCGCGCACAGAAAACCACTCGCTAACACGAGTGGCTCCCTATTTAGATTCTTCAATAATTCTAATCATTTCGCTGACTATAAATATCACACTGCAAGCTTCTATGTATGATATTTGTTCTTTATCGCCATGACTAAACTTGTTTCTCCAATACAACATTAAACCCATATTTAAATATCTAAATCCTTCTTGCTGGGCTATATCATTTTTTGATACGAGCGGTGTCACTTTTATCTTCGGCTGGTTTGCTTCATTAAAAGTTTGAACCATTAAATCTTTACCAATGATGTCCTTTTGTCCTGTGACATCCTGAATATATTTTTCTAATTTTTCTAAAGATTTACGAACTGATTCATTAACATAACCATCTTTATATAAACCAATACATTCAGGTAAAAGAATGGGGTGGAGAGATGCTTTTTCTAGGATCTTCTGATATTAGATAGGTGGAGGAACAATTCGAGGTCTTTCAGTAGGTAAATTCAATTCCTCAATTTCTTTTGTGAAGTTTACTGAAAGAGATTTGAGAACATTATCTAATTTTTGAATTTCTGGTTTTAACACAGGGTTACCTTGCCTGTGTCGTCTTTGAATACCGAGAGAGATGTTTTCGCGTAAAATTTTATAAAAAATCTTCGGGTGATATTTCAATACATTTGTAATAAAATATGTAATCTGGTCTTTTTTATTTCCACTTTTCCAAAACTTAGACAAGCCATTTTCTTTTGCAATTTTTTGAAAACAAAAACCATTCCCAAAGCTAGTTGCTGGAATTATGTCTCCAAGTAGTTCAGCAAGTGTTGAGACATCTTGAATATTTTTTGCAGTAAAAGAGCGTTTAGATACTAATCTCTTTTTCTTATTTGCGGTTTTCTTCTTCGTCACATTCTTTCTCATGACTATTCAAAATTTATCTCAATAGCACTTACATCAGGTATTCTTTCTACACACTTCGGTTGATATTTCTCGTATAATGCTACTTCTGCTCCATCTCTACCGCTTTGGGTAGATATTGAACATGCACGAAAATAGCACTTATGATTTTTCAAAAAACTATTACAGCACGAGTTATTCTCTGAACCTGCCAAATGTTGCCCCAATCTTTCTTTTAAATTTTCTGCCTGTCCAACATAGTGAACATAATAAGAATTATTGGTTTGATCGTGATGAGAAATACGATAAACCCCAGAAACATTCTCTTTTATACGATTCACCCCTGCTTGATCTAGGGGGATTAATTTTGTCCAAGTCACTTGCATATGGTTTATAAAGTTAATTAATAATTGTGGATAACACCGCTTTGCTTTTCGGCTTTTATTCGGTTATACTAAAATTGTAGCGCAAATAGATTTTTAAAGCAATATGTCAAACCTTACGAAAAAGCAAAAAGAAGTCTTTGACTTTATAAACTCCTACCTATCAGAGAATGGTATTGCTCCTACCATTGAGGAAATAAGAAAAAAGCTTAAATTAAAAGCGGTTTCTACTGTCCATGAGCATATCAATTCCCTAAGAGAAAAGGGGTATCTTTCAAAATCAGATAATTCAGCAAGAAACCTAACTCCCAAGAAAGAAATTAAATCTGTCATTGAGATTCCTATACTCGGAAGTATTAAAGCGGGATATCCGTTGCCAGCAATAGAAGAGAGGGACGGTTTTGTTTCTGTTATAAATCCACAAATTAAAACTGCAAACGGATACTATGCTCTTCGTGTTGTTGGAGATTCAATGATTGATGATGGAATATTTGACGGAGATATTGTTGTTATCAAACATCAATCAGTTGCAGAAAATGGACAAACTGTTGTCGCAATTATTGATGACAACGAGGCAACTTTAAAAAGATTATACAGAAAAGGAAAAGGTTTTGAGCTTGTTCCAAGAAATCCTAATATGCCAACCTTATTCAGGACTGATGTTGAAGTTAGAGGTGTTGTTGTTCAAGTAATAAGCAATCCTACAAATGAACCAATACAAGAAGTTAAAAGAAGTAAGACAAAACATGGATTTAGGACAATAGACCTTTTCGCTGGTGTTGGTGGTATTCGTATAGGTTTTGAGAATGCAGGTTTCAAGACTGTTTTTGCTAATGATTTTGAGACTTTATGTCGTGATACTTATGACTTGAATTTTCGTGATTCAAAGCTAGTTGTTGAAGATATTAGAAAAATAGGAATTGACGATCTTCCTGAATTTGATTTTCTCTTAGGCGGTTTTCCTTGCCAAGCTTTTTCAATTGCTGGTTACAGGCAAGGATTTAATGATGAGAAAGGAAGAGGAAACCTGTTTTTTGATGTCGCAAGAATTATTGACGAACGAAAACCAGAAGGTTTCCTACTAGAAAATGTAAAAAATTTAAAAAGTCACGATGGTGGAAAAACTTTTAGAATTATTGAAGAAACATTGAGAGATCTTGGATACTATGTAAAGACAAAAGTTTTAAACACAATGGAATATGGAAATGTACCTCAAAATCGTGAGCGTATTTATATTGTTGGATTTAAAAACAAGCTTTACCATGACAGATTTGAATTTCCAAACCCAGTAAAATTAAGCGTGAAAATAACCGATTTGCTTGAGGATAATGTACCTGAAAAGTACTATTACAACGGCAAGCCTTTATTTGAAAAATTAAAAGGATCTGTGAAAGAGTCTGGAAAAGTTTATCAATGGCGTAGACAGTATGTGAGAGAAAATAAGAGTGGCGTTTGCCCGACGCTCACGGCAAATATGGGAATGGGTGGACATAATGTTCCAATCATTAAAGACAAGAAAGGTATAAGAAAATTAACTCCTCTAGAGTGTTTTAGAATTCAAGGCTTTCCAAAAAATTACAAACTCCCAAAGATTTCTGATTCTGCACTATATAAACAAGCAGGTAACTCGGTTAGCGTTCCTGTTATTGAAGCTGTTGCAAAGGAAATGATGAGAGCAATGCAATAACTACCAGACCTTTACCTGGCTAGCTACTGGGCTGATCTTGTTTTTCTCAATTATGTCTTTTTTGATACAGAATCTTGGTCGTCTTTTCTCTCCTTGTTGATCTTTGAGCGTTTGA